>JAENXA010000277.1 GCA_016649735.1 Prolixibacteraceae bacterium
AACAATTTAATATTAAACAGTATTTAAAAAAGGAGTTACTTTATAGTTAACTCCTTTTTTAAACTTATCTACAATTTTATAATCTATAATTATTTCTTCGGCATTTGCACTCCGCGCTGTTTTGCCATTTTCTCCATACGTTGCTGGAATTTGGATTTCTTTACGGGTTTATTCTTATTGGAATTAAGTTTTTCACGAATTTTATCTTCATCTATTAATTTACGTGATAGAACCATTTGTCCAATTGTTATAACGTTAGCCAAGAAGTAATAATAACTAAGTCCTGCAGGATAACTATTAAGTATGAATAAAAACATCAGAGGCATAAAATACATCATCATTTTCATACCCGGTACTGACTGACTACCACCTGAACTGGCAGAAGAAATCTTCGTTGAAATTATAGTAGTTATAGTCATCAACAGACAAAACAAACTAACATGATCTCCATACATAGGTATGTTAAACGGCAGATTCATTATGGAATCATACGAAGATAAATCGGTTGCCCACAAAAAGCTCTGACCTCTCAATTCAATAGATGTAGGAAAAAAGAAAAACATTGCAAACAAAATGGGCATCTGCAGTATCATTGGAAGACATCCTCCCATAGGATTTACACCTGCTCTTTTATACAAAGCCATAGTAGCCTGTTGTTTCGCTACTCCTTTTTCTTGCCCTTTTCCGAATTTTTCATTTATAGCATCAATTTCAGGTTTTAATATTCTCATTTTTGCCTGAGACTGATATGATTTAAAAGTAAACGGGAAAAGAATAAGCTTTATAAATAAAGTAAGCAATAATATTATAATACCAAAATTGGCAATATGTGTCCTAAGTAAATTAAATACCGGAATAATAAGATAACGGTTAACAGGACGTAAAATAGAATATCCCAAGTCAATTAATCTGTCCATAGACAAATTATATTGCTTAAGTGTGGAATAGTGATTTGGACCGAAATAAAATTTCATTCCAAATGACTGCTCATTACCATTATTATAAGGTAATGTTATATCCGCATAGAATCTTCCCAAAATAGAATCGCTGGTCTCATCATAATCATATTTTATATCAGCGTTAGGAAATGATTCATCAGCTATAATAGTTGTATTGAAAAACAGATGTTTGAAACTAATCCATTTTATTTTAGTTTGCAGTGTTTTTTCGCTTGACTTGCTCGAGCTAAGTTTATCTACATCGTCACCCAAATATTTATAAGTAACATTTGTATATCTGTCTTCTCCGTATTTAGATTTTCTTTCTAAACGAGGTGCAGTCTGTTCCCAGTTAAAGTCTACATAACCCCTACTGGAAGATATGACATTTTCCATACCCACCATATTTACTTTGAAACCGATCATATAGGAATTATGTTTCAAAGTATATTTATATTCCAGATATTGATTTTCACCGGTATTCAGGCGCATGGCTAAACTTTTTGTTTCCCCGCCATTTTTCTTATTATATTCTTCATTGCCTTCCTTGCCAAATTTTACTTTCGGACCGTCTGCTTCAACTAAATCTGTGTTTACGGAAGGGAAAAAATAAAAGTTGTCTGTTTTTATACTTTTATTATCTGAAAAAAAGTTTAGACCAAAAACATTTTCTTTTCCTTTAAAAAGTATTAATGGCAGAGAATCATATGTCTTAAAATTCTTAATCTCAACGGAAACAATTTTTCCTCCCTTATTAGAG
>JAENXA010000174.1 GCA_016649735.1 Prolixibacteraceae bacterium
CACGGATTATTATTCGGACCTGAAACATCATCCGCCAACAGATGCTGCATAGGAGGAATGACCGGAAATAACTCATGCGGACTACATTCATTAAAATACGGAAGTGTCAGAGATCATATTTCTGAAATGGAATGCATGTTATCTGACGGATCAAAAGTCATCTTTAAAGATCAGACTTCCGAAGAATTTAATGATAAATGCAATGGAGAAGAAAACCTTCTGGAAACAAAAATATACAAGAATATAAAGGAAACACTATCAAATTCCGAAAACCAAAAAAGTATACGCGAAGGGTTTCCTGATCCTAAAATAAAACGCAGAAACAACGGCTACGCAATAGATGCATTACTTGAAACCGATCCTTTTACAAAAAACGGGGAAAAAATAAATATATGTAAATTACTGGCAGGAAGTGAAGGAACATTAGCCTTTTCCCTTAAAATAAAACTTGATCTTAATCCTCTTCCACCAAAATTTATGGGCTTGGTATGCCCCCATTTTTCTTCTCTGGAAGATGCCTTTAAAGGAAATATAATTGCATTGAAACATCATCCACGCGCCATTGAATTAATGGATGACATGATATTGGAATGTACAAAAGAAAACAAAGAGCAGTTAAATAATCGTTTTTTTGTACAGGGAGATCCCAAAGCCATTTTAATGATAGAATTTGCAGAAAAAACAGAAGATTTACTATTAGAAGATGCAAAAAATCTAGAAGAAGATCTCAAAAAACAGGGACTGGGATATGCCTTTCCTTTGATACAGGGTACAAAAAACATAAAAAAAGTATGGGCTTTGCGTACTGCCGGACTTGGAATACTATCAAACATTCCGGGAGATAGACGCAGCACAACGGTTATTGAAGACACAGCTGTAAATCCTGAAGTAATTTATGAATATATAAAAGGACTCGATATAATTCTTAAAAAATACAATCTTAATTGTGTAAAATATGGTCATATCGCCACCGGGGAACTTCATTTACGACCTCTTTTAAATCTAAAAGACAAAAAAGACATAAAAATATACCACGATCTTGCAAGTGATGTAGCAGAACTGGTAAAAAAATTTAAAGGATCTCTTAGCGGAGAACATGGAGATGGACGATTAAGAGGTGAATTTATTCCCTATATGCTGGGAAAACATAATTATCAGCTCATAAAAAATCTAAAAAAAACATGGGATCCCGATACAATTTTTAATCCAGGAAAAATAATTGATACTCCCCCTATAACAAATAATCTTCGCTATAAAACAGGAGCCCATAAAAAGATAAAAACATATTTCGATTTTTCATCACAAAGCGATTACCTTAGAGCAATAGAAAGATGTACCGGATCAGCCGACTGCCGTAAATCAGTAACTGCAGGCGGAGGAATGTGTCCTTCATATCGGGCCACCGGAGATGAAGACAAATCAACCCGTGCAAGAGCAAACCTACTAAGAGAACTTCTCACCAGAGCCGGAGACTTAGATCCTTTCGATTCCAAAGAAATTATGGAATCTCTTGATTTATGTCTTTCATGTAAAGCATGTAAATCTGAATGTCCGTCAGATGTAGATATGACAAAAATCAAAGCCGAATATCTGCAGCATTATTACGACATTCACGGAGCACCATTTAGAAGCAGACTAATTGCCTATATGCCCAGGCTCTATAAATTTGCCAGAATATTCCGCCCTCTTTCCAATATAATGATGGAAACCAATCTCTTTAAAAAAGTAATAGGATTTTCTACAAAAAGGAATATCCCGGAATTAAGCAAAGAAACATTAAAACACTGGATGAATAATAAAGGTTCCGATAACAAAGAAAAGAAAAACGGTAACGTATATTTTTTTGCAGATGAATTCACAGATGAGCTGGAAAGCGATATAGGAGAAAAAGCAATTCTTCTTTTAAGAGCATTAGGATATAAAGTAATCATACCCAGACATAGAGAAAGCGGACGCACATATCTATCAAAAGGACTGGTAAGAGCTGCAAAAAAAGTAGCAGAAGAAAATGTAATGCTTTTATCATACCTCATAACAGAAAAAACACCGCTTATAGGTATTGAACCATCGGCAATTCTATCCTTCCGCGATGAATATCCGGAACTTGTAAGCCCTGAATTAAAAGATAAAGCAACAAAGTTAAAAGCACACACGTTTATGTTTGAAGAATTTATAATGTCAGAATTCAAAAAAGGAAAAATAAAAAAAGAGCAATTCACAAAAGATAAAAAGACAATCAAATTTCACGGTCACTGCCAGCAAAAAGCTGTAGCCTCAACAGAAAGCACAAAAGCAATGCTGTCGATTCCTGAAAATTACGAAGTAACAGAAATAGAGGGAGGTTGTTGCGGAATGGCCGGATCCTTTGGGTACGAAAAAGAACATTATGAGATGAGTAATAAAATAGGAGAACTTACTCTTTTTCCGGAAATCAGAAATTCAAAACCAGGAGTTATTTTTTCTGCATCCGGAACATCATGCCGTCATCAGATACAGGACGGCACAGAGAAAAAAGCATTACATCCCGTTGAAGTTTTGTATAATGCATTAAAATAAATTACAAATAGCATACGATCTTAACAATAAGTAATTTATAATTATACTCTGACTAACTGATATATATCATTAAAATATAAGCATTACAAAAAAGGAATACCTTCATCATAAAATCACAAGTCTTTTTTTAACTTTGTACATAAAATAAAAAAATAAAAATGACAACACTTTTTTGGATAATAATACTAATTCTGGTACTGGATTTTATACTCGAACGTTATCTCGGATATCTTAACACTACACTATGGAGTGATGAATTACCCCAGGAAGTAAAAGGAATATACGACGCCGAAAAATACAAAAAGCAACAAAACTATAGCAAAACCAATCATCGTTTTGGTCTGCTATCCGGTAGCTTTAGTTTCCTGCTGATTTTACTAATGTTATTTTTGCAGGGATTTGCCTATGTTAATCAATTATCACTTGATATTTCTCAGAGTCCAATCTGGTCAGCCCTTATCTTCTTTGGCATACTGATTTTTGCTTCCGATATACTCACAATGCCATTTAGTATATACGATACATTTGTCATTGAAAAAAAATTCGGTTTCAACAAAACCACTCCAAAAACATTTATAATGGATCAACTAAAAAGCTGGCTTTTATCCATCATCATCGGAGGAGGTCTGCTATCTCTTATAATATGGATATATATAGGAACAGGAAATCATTTCTGGTATCTTGTATGGATAGTTATCAGTCTGTTTTCCCTTTTCATGGCCATATTTTATTCCTCTCTTATAGTTCCTCTGTTTAATAAACAGACTCCTTTAGAAGAAGGTGAATTAAAAGATGCAATTGCAGCATTTGCCAAAAAAGTCAATTTTAAAATAGACAACATCTATGTCATAAACGGATCAAAACGAAGTTCAAAAGCCAATGCCTATTTCACCGGACTGGGAAAAAAGAAAAGAATCGTTTTATACGATACACTAATAAAAGACCTTGAAATTCCGGAAATTGTAGGGGTTCTGGCTCATGAAATAGGTCATTACAAAAAAAAGCATATAATATCCAGTCTTATCACCGGAATACTTGAAACAGGATTCATGCTATTCATATTTTCACTGTTTGTAGGAAGCTCTTCACTTTCTGCCGCTCTGGGAGTAGAGAAACCAAATTTTCAGATAGCACTAATAGCATTTGGAATATTATACTCTCCACTGTCTACAATTCTGGGCATTTGGATGAACAATATATCGCGTAAACATGAATACCAGGCAGATAATTTCGCGGCTAC
>JAENXA010000159.1 GCA_016649735.1 Prolixibacteraceae bacterium
CTTTCTTTCAAGGTCCTTCAGCTCAAATTTCAGGTAATATAAGCAATAATACACCTGGATATTTCGCTATTATGTCTGTTTCACGTGCATCATGTATCTATATAGGAAATGAAAGATAAAAAAATTAGAACTATAAAAAACAAAGGTCTCTGAATAACAGAGACCTTTGTTTTTATAAATTATCAGGGATTATTCTGAAAATTCTGATTTCAAAAATTCACGGTTTAAACGGGCAATGTTAGAAACAGAAATGTTCTTGGGACATTCCACTTCACATGCTCTGGTATTTGTACATCCACCAAAACCAAGTTCTTCCATTTTCTTAACCATATTTTTAGCACGTCTTTTTGATTCTGCCTTTCCCTGAGGAAGTAAAGCCAATTGGCTAACTTTAGCTGAAACGAACAACATGGCCGATGAATTTTTACAAGCAGCTACACAAGCTCCGCATCCAATACATGCGGCTGAGTCCATAGCCTGTTCTGCTATATCTTTAGGTATGGCAATATTATTACCATCAGGTACACCACCTGTTCCAACTGATATATAACCTCCTGCAGCAATAATCTTATCGAAAGCCGTACGGTCAACAATAAGATCCTTAATCACAGGGAATGCAGCAGCGCGCCATGGTTCAACAGTAATGGTTTCACCATCTTTAAATTTTCTCATATATAACTGGCAGGTAGTGATATCATCATCTGGTCCGTGAGGACGTCCGTTAATATACAAAGAACACATTCCGCAAATTCCTTCACGACAATCATGGTCAAATGCAATAGGTTCCTTATTCTCCTTAATGAGCTTTTCATTAAGGATATCCATCATTTCCAAAAAAGAACTGTCAGTGGAAATATGCTCCACCTTATAGCTTTCAAAACGACCTTTTTCTGTAGGTCCTTTCTGATGCCAGACCTTTATAGTTAGATTTAAAAAACTTTCCATATTATAATCTCCTATTTATAATTACGCTGAACCATTTTTACATTCTCATAATTAAGCTCTTCCTTATTTAATTCAGGATCAGCATTCTCTCCCTGATATTTCCAGCAGGAAACATAGGCAAAATTTTTATCATCTCTTAAAGCTTCACCATCCGCTGTCTGTGATTCTTCACGAAAATGACCTCCACAAGATTCATTGCGACTAAGAGCATCACGTGCTATAAGTTCTCCCATTTCAAGGAAGTCGGCTAAACGACTTGCCTTATCAAGTTCAACATTCATACCTTCCATATCTCCGGGGATACGAACATTTGACCAGAATTCTTTTTTAAGAGCAACAATCATCTTAATTCCTTCTTCCAAACCCTTTTTGGTACGTCCCATACCTACATGCTCCCACATGATATTTCCCAATTCTTTATGAATACTGTCAACAGAACGTTTACCGTTAATATTTTTCAGTTTTTCAAAACGTAATTGAGAATTTTTCTCCGCCTCTTCAAATTCAGGAAGATCTGTAGACATTCTATCTGTACGAATTTCACCGGCAAGATAATTTTGAATTGTATAAGGAAGTACAAAATAACCATCAGCTAAACCCTGCATTAAAGCAGAAGCTCCTAAACGATTAGCTCCATGATCAGAGAAGTTTGCTTCTCCGCAGCAATACAAACCAGGAATATTTGTCTGTAATTCATAATCAACCCATAAACCACCCATTACATAATGAATAGCAGGATAAATCATCATTGGAGTCTCATATGGATTATCATTTTCTATTTTCTGATACATCTGGAAAAGGTTACCATATCTTTCGGTAATAGTCTTTTTCCCAAGACGTTCTATAGCTTCTTTAAAATCAAGAAATACAGCACGGCCGGTAGTATTTACACCATATCCTGCATCACAACGTTCTTTCCCTGCACGGGAGGCAACATCACGCGGTACAAGATTCCCGAATGCCGGATAACGACGTTCAAGATAATAATCACGATCTTCTTCAGCTATTTCAGTAGGTTTAAGTTTACCTGCACGAATAGCTTCAGCATCTTCTTTTTTCTTTGGCACCCATATACGTCCGTCATTTCTCAGGGATTCTGACATTAAAGTCAGTTTACTCTGAAAATCACCATGCACAGGTATACATGTAGGGTGAATCTGGATAAAACAAGGATTTGCGAAATAAGCGCCTTTCTGGTAAGCCCTTATTATAGCAGAACCATTTGATCCCATTGCATTGGTTGAAAGGAAAAATGTGTTTCCATATCCTCCGGTTGCCAGTACAACTGCATGTGCAAAATGTCTTTCTAATTTACCGGTAACAATATTACGTGTGATAACTCCGCGAGCCTTACCGTCAATAATAACGATATCTACAATCTCACTACGTGTATGTAATGTTACAGTTCCTTCATGTACCTGACGCATCATTGCCTGATAGGCACCCAATAATAACTGCTGACCGGTCTGACCCCGGGCATAAAAAGTACGGCTTACCTGTACACCACCAAATGAGCGGTTAGCTAAAACGCCCCCGTATTCACGTGCAAAAGGAACGCCCTGTGCTACACACTGATCAATGATATTATTACTAACCTCGGCAAGACGGTAAACGTTTGCCTCACGCGAGCGATAGTCACCACCTTTAATTGTATCAATAAATAAACGGTAGACAGAGTCACCGTCATTCTGATAATTCTTTGCTGCATTGATTCCGCCCTGTGCTGCAATTGAATGTGCACGACGCGGAGAATCCTGTATACAGAAACTCTTAACATTGAAACCCATTTGTCCAAGGGAAGCGGCAGCAGAAGCACCGGCAAGACCGGTACCTACAACAATAATGTCCAGCTTTCTCTTATTGGCAGGAGCGACAATTTTCTGATGTTCTTTATAATATGTCCATTTCTGGGCTAATGGCCCTTCAGGAATCTTTGAATTAATATTACTCATAGCTTGTCAATTTCTTTTTTTGATTAAAACTTAATCATAAAATACAAAGGGATTATGGAAAAACCTGTCGCTACAATAACAGCAAAGATCTTACTAACCACAATCAGTCGTGGGATCCAGTTCTCATTGTTAAAGCCAATGGTATGAAAAGCAGACCAAAAGCCGTGACTAAGATGGAATCCCAGTAAAATACCTGCTGTCATATAAAGGATGCCATAAATAACACTGCCTTTAAACAGTCCGGCTACTAATGCATATGTATTATGCATTTGTGTCCCGTCAATAGTTACCTGACCCATTGCTGCAGAATCAAATTTAATAACATAATAAAAGTTAATCAGATGAATAACCAAAAAAGTAAGAACCAAAGCTCCGATAACCAACATATTTCTTGCATTCCAATTGCTTGAATACGAACGGTCGGTAACAGCATAACCAATAGGTCTGGTTTTATAATTCTGATAATAAATTATAAATGCCCAAATGATATGGATTATAAAGCCAAGTGCTAAAATAGGCTCCATTATCTTGATTAACGGATTTGTAGACATAAAATTGGCTCCTACATTAAACAGATTCCCGCTATCATCAAAGACCAGGAATAAATTAAGTGTCAAATGGACACAAATAAACAGCATCATGAATATACCAGTGATGCTCATCAGAAACTTTCTTCCGATAGAAACAGACAGAAAATTGCTCATACAATGATCGATTTATATTAAATAAAAATAATGAAATTCTTCCTTTCTACAAAAGTAGAGGTAAGGACTCTTTTTAACAATAAAAGTGTACGAAATTAACTAATTTAAAACGTTTCTAAGAAAAAGATGACATATTTTTTAACATTGGAACAATACATTCCCATTAAAAGTCCGTCAATTAACTAATTTACTGCAACTTTTTGCTCTGTTATGTTTTTTTTAATTTTTTTAATTTTCAATTTCTTCGGAATACATTTTCTTTTTCCTATTTTTGTACAACTTTTCCAAAGGAAATCTGTCCTTGTAGTTCAATGGATAGAACGGCGGTTTCCTAAACCGTAGATTTGGGTTCGATTCCCAGCAGGGGCACTAAAAACAAAAGACCGGAATGAAAATTCCGGTCTTTTGTTTAATTTGTAATTATATTAAAGACAGACGCTGTAATCACAATCCATACATTTGACACATCCGGCTTCACGAATAAGCCGTCCACCACATTTGGGACAAACTTCACCGCTAAGTTCCTTCTTAGGAACATATTTTGAAAGTACCCTGCACATGGCAGAAGAAAACGAACCAATATTTTCATTAACTTTCTTGGCAGTCTTAATTATAAAATCAATAGGAGCACC
>JAENXA010000120.1 GCA_016649735.1 Prolixibacteraceae bacterium
GAATTCGTTGATCAGAAAAACGTTTTATTTAAAGGTGTTAGTCAGAATACACAGGTCTGGATGTCTCATGGTGATTCTATTGTGAAACTTCCCGTAAATGATAAGGTTCTTGCTTCTACAGATGATGTAAAATATGCAGCTTATCAGATTGAAGGTGAAAAAACTTTTGCTATTCAGTTTCATCCTGAAGTTTATCATACC
The DNA here is from genome assembly GCA_016649735.1 of Prolixibacteraceae bacterium. GTDB lineage: Bacteria > Bacteroidota > Bacteroidia > Bacteroidales > Prolixibacteraceae > JAENXA01. The sequence continues at coordinate 202 of JAENXA010000120.1, forward strand.
ACTGAGGGTCTTAAAATTCTGAAAAATTTTGTTGTTGATGTGTGCGGATGCAAACAAAACTGGACTCCTGATTCTTTTGTCGATACAACTATTAAGATGTTGAGAGATAGAATCGGTAGTGATAAGGTATTGCTTGGTTTATCCGGTGGTGTTGATTCATCAGTGGCGGCTCTTCTTTTACATAAGGCTGTAGGAGATCAACTTACCTGTATCTTTGTGGATAACGGACTTCTTCGTAAGAATGAATTTGGTGAGGTTCTTAATTCTTATAAGAATATGGGGCTTAATGTGATAGGTGTTGATGCCACTGATAAATTTTGGGACGATCTGAAAGGTGTACGTGAACCTGAAAAGAAGAGAAAGATTATAGGTCGTGATTTTATTGAGGTTTTTGATGCTGAGGCTCAGAAGCTTAAAGAAGTTAAATGGCTGGCTCAGGGGACTATTTATCCCGATGTTATTGAATCTCATTCGGTTAATGGTCCTTCGGCAACTATTAAATCACATCATAATGTTGGTGGTTTACCTGAAAAAATGAATCTGAAGGTTATAGAACCTTTAAATCGCTTGTTTAAGGATGAGGTTCGTCGTGTAGGAAAAGCTATGGGTATGAAACCTGAGCTTATTGGAAGGCATCCTTTTCCCGGTCCTGGTCTGGGAATTCGTATCTTGAGTGATGTTACTCCGGAGAAAGTTCGTGTTTTACAGGAGGCTGATGATATTTTTATTCGTAGTTTAAGAGAATGGGATCTTTATGATAAGGTATGGCAGGCAGGAGTTATGCTGCTTCCTGTTCAGTCTGTTGGTGTTATGGGAGATGAGAGAACATACGAACATGTTGTGGCTCTGCGTGCTGTTATGTCTACAGATGGTATGACTGCAGACTGGGCTCATTTACCTTATGATTTTCTGGCTAAGGTCTCCAATGAAATTATAAATAAGGTTCGTGGTATTAATCGTGTAGTTTATGATATAAGTTCTAAACCGCCGGCAACTATAGAGTGGGAATAAATGTCTTAAAAACAGGTAGATGTTAAAAAAACTGTAGAGAATTAAAAATAGGAAAGGATTTTTGAAAATTAATATTCCTGAGTGTTTTCCATAAAATTGATTTAAAATATGATAAAAAAAACAGTACTGGTTGTAGTGATGATTGTCATGCAGATTTATATGATATTTCCTTTTTCTCAGGCTCAGTCTCAGGCTCTGGAGAAGAGTGTTATTAAATATGGCCGCCTTTTACAGCTGGTTAATAGTTGTTATGTTGATACTGTTAATCTGGATAAATTAACAGAGGATGCAATTGTTGGTGTGTTAAGTAATCTGGATCCTCATTCTGTATATATATCCAAGGAAGAGGTGGCGAAGATGAATGAACCTCTTGTTGGTAGTTTTGATGGTATCGGTATTTCTTTTAATATTTTAAGAGATACTTTGCTTGTGGTGACCACTATACCGGGAGGACCTTCGGAAAAGGTGGGACTGATGCCCGGGGACAGAATTATTTTTGTTGACGGAAAGAATATCGCCGGTGTAAATTTACAGAATAGTGATGTCTTAAAGATGTTGCGGGGAAAGAAAGGTACGACAGTAAAACTTAAAGTTTATAGAAGAGGAGGAAAAGAACTTCTTGATTTCAATATTATAAGGGATAAAATTCCTATAAATAGTCTGGATGCTTCGTATATGCTGGACGATCAGACGGGATATGTTAAGCTTAATCGTTTTTCTGCTACTACTGTTGATGAATTTACGGATGCTTTATCCGAACTTTATGAAAATCCTGGATTTAAAAATCTTATTCTTGATCTTAGAGAAAATGGAGGCGGATATCTTAAGGCGGCGATTGGTGTGGCTAATCAGTTTTTGAAATCAGGGAAACTTGTTGTATATACTCAGGGGGTTCATGATTCAAGACATGATTACCGTTCTTCTTTCCGAGGGGATTTCGAGGATGGCAGACTTATAATATTAACTGATGAATATTCTGCTTCGGCAAGTGAAATTGTTTCCGGTGCTGTTCAGGATTGGGACAGAGGACTTATAGTTGGTAGAAGATCTTTTGGTAAAGGTCTGGTTCAACAACCTTTTGAACTTAACGATGGTTCTGTTATTCGTCTTACTACCGCCCATTATTATACTCCCAGCGGAAGATGTATTCAGAAACCTTATGATGACGGTATTGCGGCATACAATAACGATTATATTAACCGTTTTAAAGACGGAGAGCTTTTTTCTAAAGATAGTGTGCATCTGGACAAGAGTAAATCATTTAAGACATTGATTTCTCATCGTACTGTATATGCAGGTGGTGGTATAATGCCTGATATCTTTGTGCCTATGGACACATCCTTTCATTATCAGTATTTTAATCTTTTGAATCATAAGAATATTCCATATTCAGCAATGCTGGATTATTTAAATATTCACAGGAAACAATTGCAGAAAAAATATGCTGATTTTGAATCTTTTAAACTCAATTATCATGTTGGTGATGATCTTATTAATAAGATTATAGCAGACGGTGTAAAAGAAGGAATAAAGGGTGACGAAGAGAATGTCTCTTTTGCAAAACCATTAATTAAGAGATTAATTAAGTCTATAATGGCAAGGGATTTATATGAGCCTTCCTGTTATTATCAGATAGCTAATGAGGAGGATGAGAGTATTAAAAAAGCTATTAGTATTATTGAAGATAAAGATTCTTATGATAAATATCTGAAAGGTCAGTCTCCAATAAAATAAAACCGGAAATCCCGGAGACCGGAAATCCCGGAGATAAACTGAGAAATTATTTTTTAACAGAATAAAATCAAAACAATGGAAGAAAAGCAGTTGGAAAAAAATATTGTGGATAATATTGACAGTACTATTGCCAAGCTTTCTGATAAGGAAAGTTATAAGCATGTTTGCTATGATCCCCGTTGGTCTGATGGTCCTGTCCCTATTCCTTCAAGAGACAAACTATCTCAGATAGTTAATCTGGTAAGAGAAATTTTATTCCCCGGTTTTTTTGGTAATACAACTATGCATCCTGTTACTGTTAGTCATTATATGGGAGTTTATGTGGATAATTTGTTTCGTCTTTTAGTTGAACAGATTTATGAAGGGTTGTGTTTTAACTGTAAAGGTGAAAATTCAGATAAAAGGGATGCCCATAATGAATTGGCAAGAAAAATTTCTTATGATTTTATCTATTCACTTCCTGAAATAAGGAGGAAGATGGTAAAAGATGTTGAATCTACATATGTAGGAGATCCTGCTTCAAACAGTAGAGGTGAAGTTATTTTCTGCTATCCGGGGATTCTTGCAATTTCAAATTACAGAATTGCTCATCGTCTTCTGGAGCTGGGTGTTCCTTTGATTCCCCGTTTTATAGGAGAAATGGCACATTCAGAAACAGGAATTGATATTCATCCGAAAGCTCAGATTGGGGAATCATTTATGATTGATCATGGTACCGGTGTTGTAATTGGCAGTACCTGTATAATCGGGAATAATGTAAGGTTGTATCAGGGCGTAACATTGGGAGCCAGAAGTTTCCCTCTTGATAAGGCCGGAAATCCTATTAAGGGTATTCCTCGTCACCCTATTGTTGAGGATAACGTTATTATTTATGCCCAAGCTACCATTCTGGGACGTGTTACTATAGGCAGGGATTCAGTTATTGGTGGTAATGTCTGGATTACCCAAAGTGTGCCTGCCAATTCAAGAATTATGCAAATAAAAGGAAAGGAAACATCTTTTGATGAGAGATTATAAAAAAGTTATAGCGACTACCTATGCCGGGCTTGAAGAAGTTCTGGCAGGAGAACTTGAAAATTTGAAATACAGAAATATACAGGTGCTCAGGCGTGCTGTATCATTCTCTGCATCTTTGGAAGAAATATATAGAGCTAATTATTGCCTTACAACTGCTTTAAAAATATTGGTTCCTATCAGAAATTTTAAAATTTCTAATTCTGAAGATTTGTATAACCGGTGTTGTGAAATTCACTGGGAAACTTTTTTTGATATTACAAAAACTTTTGTAGTTCAACCTACTGTGTTTTCTGATTTATTCAGAAATACTATGTTTGCTTCATTAAGACTTAAGGATGCTATTGTTGATCGATTTAGGCAGGTTGAAAATAAACGTCCGTCTGTGGATACAAAAAATCCGGATGTAGTTATAAATCTTCATATTTCCGGAAACGATTGTATTATTTCTCTTGACAGTAGCGGCGAGTCTTTGCATAAAAGAGGGTATCGTATTGAAAATCATATAGCTCCTATTAGTGAAGTTTTGGCTGCCGGAATGCTTAGATTATCAGGATGGAAAGGCGACAGTGTGCTGATGGATCCAATGTGTGGATCAGGGACTATTGTTATTGAAGCTGCAATGATGGCTGCCGGAATTCGTCCCGGAGAAATAGGAAGAAAATATTCTTTTCAGTCATGGAAAGATTTTAGCTCTGAATTATTTAAAAAAATAGAAGATGAGATTCATCATACTCCTCTTTCTTTTCCGATTTACGGATGTGATATTTCAAAACAGAATATTAAAAAATCTATTATAAATGCTCAGGAAGCAGGAGTTGATGATATTATACTGTTTGATAATGATGACTTCTTTAAATCGGAGAATAAAAAGAATATTCCTTTTTTAATTTTTAATCCTCCTTACGGGGAAAGGATGGAAGACGGAGATGAGTTGTTTTACGAACAGATTGGAGATTCTTTAAAAAATAATTTTCATGATTGTCAGGCCTGGATAATTAGTACAAAAAATTGTTTAAAGTCATTGGGGTTAAGAACGTCTAAAAAGATTCCTCTTTTTAATGGACCTCTGGAATGCAGCTTTAGAAAATATGAGACGTATTCGGGGTCAAAAAAATGGAATAAACAGGTTTAGTATTATTAATGGTTTAGAGTTGAC
>JAENXA010000052.1 GCA_016649735.1 Prolixibacteraceae bacterium
TAATTTTTCAGAAAAAGAAATAGAGCCGATACGGGAATTGAATTCTCCCGTTGTAATCGGAGGTAAAAATTATACACTTTCAGTTAAAGCAAATTTACTGGAATCGGAAGATTCAATAACGACTCTTTTAATATTATTCATAATCATTATTGCGTTTTCATTTTTAGGAATTTTGCTTATCAATAAATGGTTTTCGACCCTTCTATGGAAACCATTTTATCAAACACTACAAAAAATAGAAAATTTTGAAATAGACAAAAATACAAAGCCCGAATTCAAAAGTTCTGATATAGCAGAATTTAACAGCCTAAATTGCAGCATAGAAAAATTAATAAAACGGAACATTGTTATTTACAAAAATCAACGGGAATTCGTAGAAAATGCGGCACACGAACTTCAAACGCCCATAGCTGTTTTTAAAGCTAAAATTGACACTCTTATTCAGCGTGACGATATTACACAAGGGCAGTCGGAAGTTCTTATTTCATTAAATGATGCCATTTCAAGGCTAACCAGATTAAACAAAAACCTGTTGTTACTTTCTAAAATTGACAACCTGAATTATAACCGGGATGAAAAGATTTCAATTAAAGAACTTATTGAAAATAAATCAGACTTTTTTACAGAGCAGGCAAAACAAAAAAACATAAAAATAGAAATCTCCCTAAAAAATGATATCCCAATAACTTCAAATATCGTATTAACCGAAATAATGATAAATAATCTGTTATTAAATGCCATAAGGCATAATATTAACAATGGCAGAATAGATATTTCAATTTCAAATAAAGCCCTGATCATTACCAATACAGGGAAAGCAGAAAAATTGTCTGAAGAAAAACTTTTTAGCCGTTTTTATAAATCAAACACTTCAAAAAATGGAAATGGACTGGGCTTGGCTATTGTAAAAAAAATTACTGACCTCAATCACTGGACTGTTTCATATTCTTATTTAAATAGTGCCCATACTTTTACAGTACAATTCTAAAAATTCAAAATTTATTCAAAATCGAGTAATTCCTTTGCATGAAATTAAAAAAGCCGAAATGAAAATTACCATACATATCCTGATTTTATTAACACTACTCTCTATTGAAAAAACAAACGGACAAATAATATACAAATTATCAGACGATAGTATAAAATCGTCTGCGATACTAAAAAAAAGCATAAGCCCTGTTTCTTTTATTAGCCTTGGCATAATAATCAATAACAGTAAATCAGAAAAAAAATTTAACACTTATCTGCGTAACAAAGTCGGCAATAATTTTGAATTTAAAATAGATAATTATTTACAATTTTCTCCAATCGTTGAGATGTATTCAGCCGATATTTTAGGTATAAAAGCAAAAAATCACTGGTTCGACCAAACAAAATATTTATTAATTGCCAACTTTATTTCTTCAACCATAACAATTACTTTAAAAATAATTATCAATAAAAAGCGTCCTAACGGAGGTTACCATTCCTTTCCATCCGGTCATACCTCATTAGCATTTACCAATGCCTGTGTTTTGTATAACGAATTTAAGGACACCTCTCCTGTCTTAGCTTATAGCGGTTATGCTCTTGCTACCACAACAGGTTCTTTCCGTATGATTAACAACGCACACTACCTCTCTGATGTACTTATTGGTGCAGGTATCGGAATTCTTTCGGCAGAACTGGTTTATTATCTTGAACCTTTAAAAAACTTCAATCCTTTCAAAAAGACCAAAAATATCACATTCGTACCACAAATAAAAAACGATAGTTATGGCTTTTATTTTGCATGGAATTTTTAGTCCGGATACGATTTTTTTAAAATTTATATTTCTTTCAGAATTATTATATAATTTAGACACATGATAAGGTATGACACAATCACAAAATGGAAATCAAAAAAAATAAGTGTGTCAACTAAAATAGGAACTCTTTCCACTAAAAAAATTCAAATGCTAAAAAGAAAAATATGAAAACCTATATTCTGATATCAGTATTAATCTGCTCATTAAATAACATCACTTTTTCTCAGAATACGCTTCAATATTATATATCTAAAGCTGAGATAAACAGTCCTCTGTTACAGAAACAAAATAATAATAACAAAATTATAGATCTTGATTTTAAAAAATATGATGCCATATATAAATCTGCTAAAATTAATATAAACAGCAGCATAATTTTTTCGCCTGTTTTATCAAGAGATGGCTCTGAAAATAAATTTAAATTATTCACCTCCGGAAATTCTGATTATTTAGGATATGATTTAGCTTCCACAGACGGCGGACAATATCAATCAATAATTTCAGCAGAGCAGCCTCTTTTTACTAAAAAATATTATAAAACAAACAAAACGCATTATAAACTTCAGAGAGCTGAGAATAAAAATGCTGTATTGTTAACAAAAGCCGAATTAAAACAAACTGTAACACATCAATATATTTTATGTGTACAGTCTGAAAAACAAAAAGAAAATATACAAAAAAACATTCAGATAATCGAATATCAGATCGAACAGATGAAACTTCTTGTTAAGGAAGGTATCTACAAAATTACAGATCTAAAATTACTGGAGATAGAATTAGAAGATAATCAGATAAAAGAAGAACAACTAAAAAGCACATATATTGAAAATTTTAATACTATGAATCTGTTATGCGGAATTAAGGATACTGCAATATATAAGATAAATACTTTAAACCTTAAATTACAACCCCAAAATATTGATATATCTTTATTTTCCAGACAGTTTAAGCTGGATAGTTTGTCTTTAAAAAATGAGCAAAACATATCCGATTTACAATATCTTCCAAAAGTCAGTCTATTGGGAGATGCCGGACTAAATGCCACATATCGTCCTACGCCGGACAGACTGGGTTTTAGCTTCGGAGTATCCCTAAAATGGAATATATTCGACGGACATCAAAAAAAATATGACCAGGAAAAAAATCAATTGTTTTTGTCAAATATAGCGATAGATCAGAAAAATTTTGAACTTCATAACAATATAAAAAAGATGAATATATTACAACAAATAAACAATTCAGAGAGACAGATAACATTGATAAAAAAACAATTATCAGAATATGACGAATTGCTGGAATTATATAAAACAGAAATAAAGAAAGGTTTAATTTCCGTCCTGGAAATCAGAATATTAATTAATGAGATCTCATCAAAAAAAGAAATTTATATAAATACACTTATGGCGAAAGAAATTTTAATTAATTCGTATAATTATTGGAACCTATAAAATTCCATAACTCTTAAATAACAGATAATGAACAGAATATTAAAATATAGTTTTTTAACAGGGCTTATTTTTATAATAGCTTGTAATAAAAAAGAATCTCCCGTAAAAGAAAGAATTCTACTTCCTGTAGTAAATACAATTCATCCCGTTAAGGGAAATATTCAGGAAAACAAGCAGCTAAACGGACAGATTATATATCTGAATAAAACTATTATTACAGCTCCTCTAACCGGATATGTAACAAAGGTAAATACACTTATCGGAAATTATGTAAATAAAGGGGATCTGATTTTTAAAATTCAGACAAGTGAAAATAAGGCTCTTCAGAATACAAAAATCTTAAAATCGATAGATTATGGTAAAACATCTTTGTATGCAAACGCATACGGTTATATTAATTCTTTAAATGTTACAGACCCGGGAGTATATATAACTGAAGGTACTGCTATGGCAACTATTGTAAACGATAAAGACTTAATTGTACAGGTTAATTCTCCTTATGAGTATAGTAAACTAATAGCCAAAAATAAAAATATTCATATAGAGCTACCGGATAAAAGTATACTTGCAGCATCCTATTATAAGACAATTAATCTGGTAGATCCGGTATCACAAACCCAGAAAATATATTTTAAATTAAAAAAACATAAAATACTTCCTGAAAATTTAAACGTTATTGTTGATTTTACTGCTGAGGCTAAAAACAACAGCGTTTTGCTTCCCAAAGAAGCAGTGCTGACTAATGAAACTGAAGATCAGTTCTGGGTAATGAAAATCATAAATGATTCTTTAGCTGTAAGAGTTCCTGTAAAAAAAGGTCTTGAAGAAAACGGGAAAACAGAAATATTAAAACCAATTTTAACCGGCAAAGATCTTATAATAATTAAAGGTGCATACGGACTATCAGATAGCACAAAAGTAAAAGTAGAACAACCATGAAAAATATGTTCTTCAAATATAAAAGTCCTATAGCTGTACTATTAACGCTGATTCTTTTAGCAGGTGCTTATACTTATAAGAATATGAGTACCTCACTTTTCCCGGATGTAACATTTCCGAAAATTAAGATTATAGCCGAAAATGGTGAACAGCCGGTTGATAAAATGATGGTTACTGTTACAAAACCACTCGAAAATGCCATTAAACAAGGTGAAAACCTGAAACTGATCCGTAGCATAACCAGCATGGGAAGTTGCGAAATTTCGGCTTTCATGGATTGGGGCTCCGATATTGACCTTGATAAACAACAGGTTGAATCGCGAATTAACCAGATCAAAAACGCCTTGCCCCCTGATGTACAAATTACGGTCGAGAAAATGAACCCTTCCATCCTACCGGTGATGGGCTACTCACTTCAATCAGATACCAAAACCCAGATTGAGCTGAAATTGATTGCCGAATACACCGTGAAACCCTATTTGTCGCGTGTGGATGGAGTTGCAGCCGTTCAGGTAATCGGAGGCAAGGAAAAGGAATTTAGGATTATCCCTGACATTCAGAAACTTAAACTTTTAAAAATCAGCACACAGGATATTGCCGCAGCCATTCGCCAAACCGGTTTTATTCAATCGAACGGCTACACCATTGATTACAAGCGGCTTTACCTCACGGTAACCGATGCCACTATTTCCGGTAAAGATCAGCTTGAAAACGTAGTCCTTTTTAACGATGCCAACCGTCTGATTAAAATTTCGGACATAGCACGGGTAGAAATTTCAGAAAAAAACGAATACGTGAAAATCAAAGCAGATGGCCGCGATTTTCCACTTGTAGCCATAGTGAAACAACCCAACAGCAACCTGATTGATATAGCGACCCAAGTATCCGAGCAGGTTGCGGAGCTAAACCATATTCTTCCAAAAGGTGTCGTTCTGAAACAGTATTATAATCAGGCTGAATTTGTACAAAATAGCATCAAAAGCATCATTGACGTACTATGGATCGGGCTATTGCTCTCCATTGTGGTTGTAATCTTATTTTTACGTTCGTTTAAAGCAAGTTTGGTACTTCTTGTGACCATTCCGTTAACACTGGCACTCACTTTCATTGTGCTGTATTCAATCGGGTCAGATTTTAACATTATGACCATCGGTGCTATCGCGGCAGCCATAGGCCTGATCATTGACGATGCCATCGTTGTGGTGGAGAAGATCCACCGGGCACACGAGGCAAATCCTCAGAAAAACTCAAAGGAGCTGGTCGGGAAAGCCATTCAGTTTCTATTTCCTGCCATGGTAGGCTCATCATTAAGCACCATTGTTATCCTCATTCCATTTGAGTTGATGACGGGAATTGCCGGTGCCTATTTTAAAATCCTCACGGAAACCATGATCATCACCCTGGCATGTTCGTTTTTTATTACCTGGATAGGACTTCCGGTTATTTACCTGCTATTTTCCAACGATAAAGCTTTTTCCAAAAAAAACCATACATTTCATGCTCCGGAATACAAATGGCTTGGATTTTTATTTAAAAAACCATATTTAAGCGGTGGTTTAATTATACTATTGGTTATCAGTATTCTATTCATTTTTCCGAAATTACAAACCGGTTTTCTTCCCGACATGGACGAAGGTTCCATCGTTTTGGATTACAATAGCCCGGCAGGCACCTCACTGGATGAAACTGACCGGATGCTGAACGAAGTAGATAAAATCATCGAAGCAATTCCTGAAGTAAAAACCTATTCACGGCGCACCGGAACACAGATGGGGTTCTTTATTACCGAGCCAAACCGTGGTGACTACCTCATTGAATTAAAGAAAAAAAGATCCCGGACTACAGTTGAAGTATCGGATGAAATCCGCAAAAAAATAGAAAGTACAATTCCGGCCCTCACTGTTGATTTTGGCCAGGTCATCACTGATATGCTGGGCGATTTGATGAGTAGTGTACAACCCATAGAAATAAAGATTTTCGGCAGCGACCACAACAAATTACTAAGTCTGTCAAAACAAGCGGCAGACAGCCTTCGAACTGTAGCAGGCACTGCCGATGTATTTGATGGTGTCATAATTGTAGGTCCGGTGATGAAAATTATACCGAAGGCAGGCAAACTGAAACAATTCGGGCTTACACCATCGCTGCTGCAGGAACAGATAAGCACCTACCTCGACGGAACTGTTGTGGGAACTGTACCGGAAAAAGAACAGTTAACAAACATTCGGATGATCTTTCCTGTCAATGATAAAACTCCGCTTGACGCAGTAAAACGAGTCGCGATATGTACTTCCGCAGGCGATTATGCTCCATTATCTAATTTTGCTGATTTTACGGTTTTAAGTGGTGTTTCCGAAATTCAACGCGAAAACCTTCAATCCATGGGAGTAGTTACAGCCAGATTATATAACAGGGACCTGGGAAGTGTGATGAAAGATATTCAGCAAAAAATGAAAAGCATAAGTTTACCTTCATCTTACCAGATCGTTTATGGTGGTTCGTATGCCGAACAGCAGAATTCTTTTGCTGAATTACTTAAGATACTTATTGCAGGCGGCTTACTGGTTTTTACTGTTGTTTTGTTTATGTTCAAAAAACTCAAATATTCGCTGATCGTGCTATTTATCAGTGTGATGGGAATTGCAGGGAGTGCCATTGCCTTGTATCTGACTCACACGCCCCTGAATGTGGGCAGCTACACCGGACTGATCATGATCATAGGGATTATTGGCGAAAACTCCATTTTTACCATTCAACAATATTTATCGGAACTAAAAGCTGGCGGGGACAATCCCCTCCGGCGGGCTGTTTCGGCAAGGTTACGGCCTAACCTGATGACGGCTTTAGGTGCTATAGTTGCGCTTTCTCCCCTTGCACTGGGTATTGGCACCGGTGCACAGATGCACCAACCGCTTGCAATTGCAGTTATTGGTGGGTTCATTGTCGCATTACCCTTGTTGTTAATCGTATTACCGGGGTTCCTGAAAATGATTGAGAAAGAATAAAGGAAAAAGTGAACGAAAGCGAAAGATAGGAAGATTTCAAGTCATCAGGTTGATACTCATATTCCCACTGGCAATGAATGAAATATCGGATTTATTTTTGGCAAAAGAAAAAAGATAATATTTACCTTATTAAATAAAATATAATGAAGGGAAAAGTTTTAGTCATTGGAGCAGGCGGAGTTGGAACTGTCGTTATTTATCAGATGGCCGCTCATCCTGAAGTGTTTAAGAAAATTATGATAGCAAGTCGCACAAAATTCAGATGCGATGATATTGCAAAAAAAATAGGCGATAATCGTATAACAACAGCTCAGATAGACGCAGATAATGTTCCTGAGCTGGTAAAACTAATAAAGAGATTTCAGCCTGAATTAGTTGTTAATGTTGCTCTTCCTTATCAGGATCTGACAATTATGGATGCATGTCTGGAAGCAGGAGTAAATTATCTTGACACTGCCAATTACGAACCAAAAGACAAGGCAAAATTTGAATACAAATATCAGTGGGCATACCAGGAAAAATTCAAAAAAGCAGGACTCACAGCAATTTTAGGCTGCGGATTTGATCCGGGAGTAACCAGTGTATTTACTGCTTATGCGCTAAAACATTATTTCGACGAAATCCATTATCTTGACATTGTAGACTGTAATGCAGGAAACCACGGCAAAGCCTTTGCCACAAACTTTAATCCTGAAATAAACATCAGGGAAATAACACAGAAGGGAAAATACTGGAAAGATGGTAAATGGATAGAGACAGAGCCACAAGAAATTCATAAACCGCTTAATTATCCTGAAATAGGGTCAAAAGAATCATATCTGCTTTTTCATGAAGAACTTGAAGCTCTTGTAAAACATAATCCAACCATAAAACAGGCACGATTCTGGATGACTTTTGGTAAGGAATACCTTACACATCTAAGGGTTATTCAGGATATCGGCATGGCCGGCATAAAACCTGTTAATTATAATGGTATGGAAATTGTTCCCCTTCAGTTCTTAAAAGCAGTTCTGCCAAATCCCGGAGAACTGGGTGCTCATTATACCGGTCAGACATCCATTGGCTGCCGTATAACAGGAATAAAAGACGGCAAAAAACATACTTATTATATTTATAACAACTGCGACCATCATAAAGCCTTTACAGAAACAGGTACTCAGGCCGTAAGTTACACAACGGGAACCCCTGCAATGATAGGTGCAATGATGTTTATGAAAGGTATTTGGGAAAAGCCCGGAGTGTACACCACCGATGAATTTGATCCGGATCCGTTTTTGGAAGCCATGAATAAATGCGGACTTCCATATAACGAAAAACATGACGTTGATCTTGAAATGGATTATTAAAAATTCAAATAAATTGAGTATCCAAGGCCTTATATCCGATTTCTGTAAGTCAGACCAAGATTTTGCCGCCGGCTTCCTTCAGATTCCACCTCACGATGGACACCCTTGCCTTAAGCTAACACTTCCTGCTATCACGGCGTGCTCGGGACTTGCACCCTATAGAAAATAGTTCGTGCCGGGCGAACCCAAAAAAAGCACTTAAATCAATGATTTAAGTGCTTTACTTTTTAAAAAGTGACTCAGCTGGGGTTCGAACCCAGGACCCCATCCTTAAAAGGGATGTGCTCTACCAACTGAGCTACTGAATCATCCTTTTTTGATTGCTTTTTTGTTTAAAAGCGCTGCAAAGGTAATAACTCGAATTATATATACAAGCTTTATTCTGTATTTTTTTTATTTTCTTTAGTTCGATAAGACTCACCATTCATATTTACTAGATAGGCATGTCAATGCTATTCAGGCATCAACATCTATTTATATGTTACTTTTTATTCGCATCTTGCAAACAAAAAACATAATGGAATTTCCTGAAACTTTATCGTAAGGCTTTTAAATCTGTTCTCCATTTTTGTATTAATTTTCCCCTAAATTAGATAATTCCCCTATATCTACAAAATGCCTAATTCAATTAATCAATTTTAATAATACCACTTTTCGGAGTGGGTCAAATTTCAAATTTCGGTCGTGGAGGTTTTGGATATTGGATGTTTTTTTATTGGATGTTTGATAAACCCCGCCCGCCGGCAGGTGGGCTTTTCA
>JAENXA010000040.1 GCA_016649735.1 Prolixibacteraceae bacterium
CGTTTATCGGATATAAATACAAACCCGGTTCATTACATGATTTGAAACAGATAAATAATATTCAAATGGATACACAGTACAATCAAGAAAAAGACACGATGCCTATAAAAGAAAAATTAAAGGCATTATATGAATTACAAACCGTCGTTTCAGATATAGACAAAATCAAGACTCTAAGAGGGGAACTTCCTTTAGAGGTACAGGATCTTGAGGACAATGTAACCGGTTTGGAGACAAGAATTCAAAACTTTGAAGATGAGATAAAGAAATTTGAAACTTCGATATCAGGCAAAAAATCACAAATAAAAGAGTCTCAGGCACTGGTTAAAAGATACACCGAGCAGCAAAATGAAGTAAGAAATAACCGGGAATATGATTCCATAAGCAAAGAGATAGAATTTCAGAATCTTGATATACAACTCTCTGAAAAACGTATACGTGAATTTTCTGAAGAACTTGCTACAAAAAAAATCTCCCTGGAAACTGCACAAAAACAATTAGTAGAAATGAAAGATGATCTTGATCTTAAAAAGAAAGATCTTGATGCAATTGTTGCTGATACAAAAAAAGGAGAAGAAAAACTTCTAACAAAAGCAGAGAAAATTGAAAAGAAAATAGAGCCGCGTCTTCTTACAGCTTTTAGAAAAATCCGTAAAAATGCACATAATGGTCTTGCCATCGTAACAGTTCAAAGAGATGCCTGCGGAGGTTGCTTTAACAAAATCCCGCCACAGCGTCAGCTGGATATAATAAACAGCAAAAAAATCATTGTCTGCGAATATTGTGGTAGGATTCTTGTTGATCCATACATCATGGATGAAAGCAAGAGACCTGTATTTCAGCCTGAAGAAAATATAACAAAAAAGAAAAAAGCTACAAGAAAAAAAACTACTAAAAAAGCAGCAACTAAAAATAAATCAAAGGAAAAGGATTCTGAAGAATTAGAAAGTTAAAATTAAGAAATAAAAAAATCTTAAAACACTTGATAGGTTAAGAACAAAGAACTATTTTTGTCCGCGCAAATAAAGCGGAAATCGGTCTGTAGCTCAGTTGGTAGAGCAGCTGACTCTTAATCAGCGGGTCCGGGGTTCGAACCCCCGCAGATCGACTAGAAAGGCAATCAAATTAATTTGATTGCCTTTCTTATTATACAGGAAATTCCAGGAATATAAGATTACATCTTTCTATACAGTTCAATAGCATTTAAAACAGGTTCACCAACAATCTTTTTAAAACTGACTATTATATGTTTATCCTCACCTAAAGAAACCTGATATTTAATTTTAACTGTCCTATATTCGCCATAATTATTTAAAATATCTAAATTATTTAAAACAATCCTGCCATTTATAAGCACAGAAAACGTACGACTGGTAATTTTTCCTGATACATTATCATCTTCATAAGACAAATCATAAGGAAGATGCTTAAGACGTTTTCATCTCTTCCTTAATACCAAAAGCCGGAGAAGGTTCTATTGATGTTTTTTGGGGTAATCTAAAGACTAACAAATCAGAATTTCAGCTAACTTTAGATTTCATTCTAAACGTTCTATAATCAATTATTTATTCTTGTCTACATCTGAAAATCCCCACAGATTACCAGATTGGTATGTACTTACTGCAATATTAAGTATTAACAATCCCGACTATAAATAGCCGAAATTGCTGCTTAAGCTTTTTAAAGAAACAAACAAAACATTGCGTTATTCCCGGATATATGGAAATAATCCCAAAAGTTGGATTATCGAATTGTTATGCTTAATTAAAATTAATTATAATATTATTCACTATTTTAGTGAATAATATTATAATTAATTACTATCTTTGCATCACAAATAATGGGATATGAAAATTGTATTTAAAAAAGACTATTTGGAACAGTTATATACCGAAGGCAAAGCCAAAGGCAAAAAATATCGTTTCCCAAAAGGTGTCATTTCTAAATACAAACAGACTATTGATAAATTAAGAGTTGCTAATAAAATCGAAGATTTATTCCCATTTAAAAGCTTGAATTATGAAAAATTAGTTGGAGACAAAAAAAAATTAGAATCTGTTCGGGTAAATCAACAATATCGAATAGAATTTAAAAGCACGGTTGAAGGAGAAGAACCTTACACCATTACAATTTGCTCTATTGTTGAATTAAGTAATCATTACAAGTAAATTTAAAATTATGGCAAAACAAAACAACATATTACCCTTTGAAGCAACACATCCTGGTGTTTTAATAAAGGATGAATTAGATGCAAGACCAGATTTAAAACAAAAAGATTTGGCAATAGAACTTGGTGTTAAGGCATCATTCTTAAATGAAATAATAAAGGGGAAAAGACCTGTAACTGCTGATATTGCAATTTTATTGGAAAAAACTTTGGAAATACCAGCAGACTATTGGATGAAATTTCAATCTCAATATGAAATAGATAAAGCTAGAATTAAAGAAAAAAACATTGCCAAACTAAAAAATATTGAGATATGGAAAATCATAAAGGAATATGTACCTGTAACCTATTTTAAAAAGTTAGGATACATAGATAATAATCTCGAAAAAGATATTCCTGCAATTAAAAAAATCTATAACGTTACAAGCGTTGATAAATTAGTCTCTATTTATGCAAAAAATAAACTTGCATTTTATAGAAAATCAGAAAAGTTACTTGTTGATGAAAAAAATATGTTTGCTTGGAGTTCTTTAGCTTTATATGAAGCAATGAATCAATCAGTCAACACATTTAATAATGAAAACATTGGGCAATTATGCAAAAAATTGAACAATATCTTTTTTGAAAACGAAAACACAATTGAAAAAGTAAAATCAACATTAAAACAATATGGGATTAAATTAGTTTTAATTAAGAAGTTAGAAAAAACACCTGTTGATGGATTTTCTTTCTGGTCGGGAAATAATCCGGCAATAGCATTAACTTTAAGACACAATAGAATTGACAATTTCGCATTTACATTAATGCACGAAATCGCTCATATCGATTTACACCTAAAGAATAATAAAGAAAAAAGTTTCTTAGATTTAACCACAAGAAACAAAACTGGCGAACTAGAAGCAGAGGCAAATTTATTTGCTCAAAAAAAACTAATTTCAAAAGAATGTTGGAGTGATATAATAAAAAATTATCTTCCGTTAAATAATGAGAAAATATTTGAAATTAGCGAAAAATATAAAATCAATCCTGCAATATTACTAGGACGAGTGTGTTACGAGAAAAATTATTATGCTGTCAAAACCAAAATTGATAAAAAACTTAAATAACTACAGGTAATAAATAGAACTATGAGCGGTCGGCACGACCCAACGATGAGCGTTTATAAAATTATATCCCGGTTATATCAACAGAATGTTTATATGCACTTATTGACTGTTTTGTTTGTTTGCTGTTTGTGGTGAGTTTCCCGTTACGATTTATTCAGATGTGGTTTGTAAATAGTAAAAAGAAACTGGTCCACCACAATAATTCAAAGTGGTCCAGTATCACCGAAATATCTACATGGTAAATATTGAAATTGAATAACTTCCACTTGTGAAACAATGTTGAGATTTGTTACTATTTTGTTACTCGACAACTAAGAAACCACTGTAACTACGTGGGTTGTACTGGATTCGAACCAGTGACCCCTACCCTGTCAAGGTAATGCTCTAAACCAACTGAGCTAACAACCCTTTTTTAGACCGGCAACAAAAATACAAAAAATAGAATAAAAACCAGATATTCCGGGATTCTATTTTCTAAAAAAACCGATTTTTTTCAATCAGTCTTTGATAATTACAGACATCCACCTTTCTGCCAGAGACGGCCATGTTTCCGGAGCCAGTTTGCCCGGTCGCAAACCATAACCATGTCCCCCTGTAGGAACTATATGCATCTCAAACGGAAGCTTTGCATCACGAAGAGCTTTCCCCATAACCAAAGAACTATTCCCGTATGGATCATCAGATGCCTGAAACATAAAAAACGGAGGCACTTCTTTTGTTAATTTTAATTCGGGTGTCAGAGAATGATTCTCACCTAAATCAAGATATGCAGGATAAATAAGCATCACATAAGAAGGTCTGCAAGAAAGTTTATCTGCTTTATCAATCGGAGAATAAGTTTCCTTATTATACAAAGTAGAAGCTCTTGCACAGAGACTTCCTCCTGCCGAAAACCCTATTACACCAATCCTTTGAGGATTAATATCCCATTTTGCAGCATCATTCCTAACTATACGAATAGCACGCTGTAAATCCTGCAATGCTCCAACCCTTTTATCAGGCACCCTGTATTGAAGAAGAAAAGCAGCATATCCAAGTTTATTAAGCCATTGAACAATTTCTGTACCCTCAAGGTCATAAGCCAGAATATTATATCCACCACCGGGACAAACTATGACAGCTGAATGCTTATTATTCATTTTTCCAGGAATAAAAACCTCCATTTTGGGATCAGTAACTTCTGATATCCTTAAAACATTATCATTACGTGATGATGCTATTACGTAATCACTCTTTGCCTTTATTTCTCCAGGCACTTTATCCGGCCATAACTCAATCATTTTTTTCTGGGAAAACGATGTTATACAAAACATCATAAAAAATGCAGCAAAAATATATTTTTTCATAGTTTATATTTTTCTTTATAAAAAGGTTTCAGTAGAATAAGTCCAACTTAATTATATAAAAATCATCGTAAATAAATGAATAATGATAAAAAAGAACAAATAATAAAAGTTGTTTTATTTCAACTTACGAAATTAATACCGTTAGTCTCAACATAATTAGCCACCAAATCTAAAAGCTGTTTCCCATAATCATCAAGCTTCTTTTTACCAATTCCTTTAATCTGTTTTAAATCAGCGGTGGTCTGCGGCAAAGTCTCCGCAATCTCCATCATGGATTTTACCTGAATCACCTGATAACAGGCTACATTATTTTCCTTAGATATTTCATCCCGCCATTTACGTAACAAGTTATATAACTCGGGATATTTAAGATTTTCGACAACATCAGAAGTTTTCTTTACAGATTCCGGTAACTTAACATTTTTATCAAGACTGGCCACTGCACGGGCTTTTAGGTATTTTTCAACATCCATTCCCTTAGAAACACTCTTCAGACAAGCTTTTTTTACTTTGTAATCAAAAGCCAGATTTTTAGTAGCATTACGCAAAGATTTTCTCAACACCTTATTGTCTACATCAAAACACAATACAGCTATAAAACTTTCCACAATTTCGAACTGCTTAATATAATATTCAGAAGCCTTTTCTATACGCTGATTCAGCAGTTCATTCTTTGTAATATCCGGTTCTTCATACATAAGTCTTTGCAACTGATGATCAAAAGTATCGGATATACTTATAATTTTGTCCTCAAAAAGCCCAAAAGAATTCTCACAAGATTTTTGTACATTAGAAGGCACAGATGAAATATTCTCACTAATAATTTTCATAATATATCTCATCCGGTATGCTATCCCTGAAAAATCATTAAAATCTTTTACAAGTGAACAGGCATATTCATTTTCACAGGAAAGCAATTGCTGCTGATCAGGCATAATTGCTTCAATTTTAGAAGTAAAATCAGATATAAACTTATCAGAAAAAAGACCTCTCTCTGAAATAGGAGAAGAAAGCACTACCCCCTCTAATGAACGACATCGGGAAAGAGCCACATAAACCTGACCATAAGCAAAAGATGACTTTGCATCAATCACAGCATTATCAAAAGTAAGCCCCTGACTTTTATGAATTGTAACAGCCCATGCAAGTTTTAAAGGAATCTGGCTAAACTTACCTATTGATTTTTCAATAATTTCGTCAGTTTCTTTATCCAGAGAATAGTTATAATTATCCCACTCTTCTGCCTGAATTTCAAGAGAATCCTGATCTCCTTCACACTTCACAGAAACAACATTTTTATCAAGTTTTACAACTGTGCCTATTTTACCGTTATAAAACTGTTTCTTAGGATCATTTTTCACAAACATTACCCGAGCTCCCACTTTCAATTTTAAAACAGACTCAGTAGGGTAAGAGTAATCAGGATAACTACCTTCTACCCTGGCACTATATGTAAAAACAGAACCTTTTACTGCTGCAAGCTCTCTTTTGTTAATGTCATCTGCAATACGATTGTGAGTAGTTAAAACTATATAATCCTTATATTTATCAGGCGAAAAATCTTTATCATAACGACTATCAAGAGCGATCCTATCAAATTTAGTCAGTTTTCCATCTCTTATATCATTTAAAATACGAATAAATTTTTCATCTTTCTGACGATATACCTTTGTAAGTTCTATGCTTATAAATCCTGATAACTGCAAAGCCTTACTGCTAAAGAAAAATGGAGTATCATAAACAGTTTTCAGAATTTCCTGTTCCTCAGGCCTCACTATTGGAGCTAATTGCTGAAGATCGCCAATCATTAATAACTGAACACCACCAAAAGGAAGTCTACGGTTTTTATATCGCCTTAATGTTTCATCTATAGCATCCAGAAGATCTGCTCTTACCATACTAATTTCATCAATAATCAGCAGATCAAGACTTTTAAGTATATTTATTTTATCTTTTCTAAAATGATGCACATTACGATTACCTGTAAAATTATTTCCATCCTTATCAGGCAATTGTACACCAAAAGACAACTGGAAAAAAGAATGGATAGTTACACCACGCGCATTAATAGCTGCCACACCTGTTGGAGCAACAACTACCAGCCGTTTTGAACAATTATCCTGCAACATTCTTAGAAAAGTAGTTTTACCGGTACCAGCTTTTCCTGTAAGAAAAATATTCTTATCTGTCTTCTCGACAAAAGCTCTTGCTAATTCTTTCCTCTCGTTTCGCATTAATCTATACCTTTTTTATTTTTGCATATTTCCCCGTTTCCTGCAGTTCTTAACTTATGTTATCAATAATTTCCTTACGATATTTGAGAAAGAATGCAAAAACAATTATTTTTTCTTGGCTTTTTTTTCTCTCTTTTCTGCTTTTCTTTCTTTTGGAGTTTTAACAGATTCTTTTTTTAAATTTTTCTTTGCGTCTTTTCCTTTTCCCATAATATTAAATATTAAATGTTATTAACTCCTATATTCTCAGTGTACCCGTTAATTATAATAAAAAATCATTTTATACAATCTATTTAACAGAATACAACATTACTAAATTTTAGAATATATTATACCTAATCTTAACTTTGATTTTATTATATACTCTATAAATTCAAGTTAATATAAAACACTGAATTATGCCAAATTAAAAAATGTCAAGATTCATTACTTTGTTCCATGCTGATACAAAATCATTAACAAATTTCTCCTGTGCATCTGAGCTTCCGTAAACCTCAGATAATGCCCGAAGCTCTGAATTTGAACCAAAAATAAGATCATTACGAGTAGCTGTCCATTTTAATTCTCCGGTTTTTCTATCACGTCCCGCAAATGTTTCTTTATCCTCTGATGAAGGCGTCCACACGGTTCTCATGTCCAGAAGATTTACAAAGAAATCATTAGTAAGAACTTCAGGACGTTTTGTAAAAACACCATTTCTTGAATTGTCAAAATTTGTATTCAACACACGCATCCCGCCTAAAAGCACTGTCATCTCAGGGGCAGTTAAAGTTAGTAATTGTGATTTGTCAATTAATAATTCTTCAGTCGAAACATTAAACTTCTTTTTCAGATAATTGCGGAATCCGTCGGCAACAGGTTCCAGAACTTTAAATGATTCAACATCCGTTTGTTCCTGCAAAGCATCCATACGACAAGGAATAAAAGGAACCTTAATATTGACTCCTGCATCTTTTGCTGATTTCTCAACACCAGCACAACCAGCCAATACAATAAGATCAGCAAATGAAACTTTCTTTCCACCGGTCTGCGCATTATTAAACTCGTCCTTAATAAATTCCAGTTTTTTTAAGACTTTCGCCAACTGAGACGGATTATTAACCTTCCAGTCTTTTTGCGGAACAAGACAAATTCTGGCACCGTTAGCACCTCCACGTTTATCTGAACCACGGAAAGATGAAGCTGAAGCCCATGCAGTTGAAACTAATTGCGAAACAGAAAGTCCTGAATTCAGTACTTTTACTTTTAGCTCTGCAATATCCTTTTCATCAATTAAAGGGTGATTTATTTTTGGAATAGGATCCTGCCAGATAAACTCTTCTTTTGATACTTCCGGGCCTAAATAACGGGATATGGGTCCCATATCTCTGTGAGTTAATTTGAACCATGCCTTAGCAAACGCTTCAGCAAATTCAAGAGGATGCTGGTAAAAACGACGTGAAATTTTTTCATAAACAGGGTCAAAACGCAAAGAAAGATCAGTTGTCATCATAGTTGGAGCATGCTTTTTTGATGCATCATGAGCATCAGGGATCACATCTCCCTGATTTTCAGCAACCCATTGATAAGCCCCTGCAGGACTTTTTGTTAACGTCCAGTTATATTTAAAAAGATTATCGAAGAAATAATAACTCCACCTTACAGGTGTTTGTGTCCATGTTACTTCCAGACCACTGGAGATTGTATCTTCCGCATTCCCTTTACCAAAAGAACTTTTCCATCCCAGACCTTGTTCTTCAATGCCTGCAGATTCAGGTTCCGGTCCAACATGTGATGGATCTCCTGCACCATGTGTTTTGCCAAAAGTATGACCACCTGCAATTAAGGCAACTGTTTCTTCATCATTCATAGCCATACGGGCAAAAGTATCTCTAATATCTTTAGCTGCTAAAAGTGGATCAGGATTACCATCAGGCCCTTCCGGATTTACATATATCAGTCCCATTTGAATAGCTGCAAGCGGATTATCTACTTCTGATTTGTCCAGCTTACGGTCATCATCTTTCAACCATTCGGTCTCAGAGCCCCAATATATATCTTCATCCGGTTCCCATACATCAGCACGACCTCCACCAAATCCAAATGTCTTAAAACCCATAGATTCCAGAGCAACATTTCCTGTAAGTATAAAAAGGTCTGCCCATGATATTTTTTTACCATATTTTTGTTTAACCGGCCAAAGTAATCTGCGTGCTTTATCTAAACTAACATTATCCGGCCAGCTGTTAAGAGGAGCAAAACGCTGTTGTCCGCTGCCGGCACCACCACGACCATCAATAGTACGGTAAGTACCGGCGCCATGCCATGCCATACGAATAAAAAATGGACCATAACTTCCAAAATCTGCCGGCCACCAGTCCTGTGAGTCCGTCATTAATTTATGAAGATCATCTTTTAATGCTTTAAAATCCAAACTTTTGAATTCTTTTATATAATCAAAATCTTCTCCCATTGGATTGGATTTTGAAGAATGCTGACGAAGAATATTTAGTTTTAACTGATTTGGCCACCAATCTCTGTTTTTTTGTCCACTACCACCGATACTGTCTTTGCCTATGGCTCCTGTAACAGGACACCTGCTGACTTTTTTAGAATTGTTTCCCATAATATTATATATTTAGAAGAAATTAATAATTATAGAATCTAACAGGGATCTTGTATAAAATAATTTAGATACCAGTATCTTATAGTACCTGAGGTATGTTAAATACATAACATTAATCTTTACAAACCCTGTCTAATGTATCAATATATATTTTTGTATTACAGTTAAATATAATAAAAAGTTTATAATAATATTGTATGATGAAATATATCTTTTTAAAAGATTAAGTATTTTTATATGTTTCCTGAATTCCGCAAGAAAGTTTCGTAATTATCATTCAAACAATAATAAATCAGGAAGTAAAACATTTCTTGCCAGCAGGGTTTCGCGCCAAAGCACTACCAACCCATTAACATCTAGATATTTTGGTCTATAATATAAAATATCGCTAACGAATACTGTTATTTTATTTCGTTTAAAATACGTAAAGCTTCGGTAACATGTTTCTTGGCGTCATTTTGTGAATTAAAAATAAAAAGTACTATACCTTCCTTATTAACAATATAAGTAACCCTGCCGGGAATTAAACCGAATACATTTGTCGGCACGCCAAACATCTTACGAACATTATTACCTTCATCACTTAACAAAGTAAAG
>JAENXA010000053.1 GCA_016649735.1 Prolixibacteraceae bacterium
AAGGTAAATATTTTTATAGAACAAGAGGTACGCCATTGTAGAAGTCTAATATTTTTACCCGGAAAATATAATTGTATTTAGCCTGTGCCTGACGAGCTAAACTTTGTGCATATTTAGTCTTAGTTTCGTTAAATTCGTATACGCTGATTCTTCCTGATGTATATTTCTTATCCGTAAATTCGAAAGCGATCTTATTTGCTTTTACTTCCTTGCAGGCAGATTGATATTCCTGCTGTGAATTGGAAGCACTTAGAAATGCTTGTTGTATTTCTTTATAAAGTTGTTTTTTGGTTTCATCCATCATCAGATGACTATCCAGTATATTTACTTTTACGGAACGAATATTATTACGAATCGTGAATTTATTGAATATAGGAATGGAGAGAGAGAACCCAATGGTTTTACTTTGGTTTTGATCTATCTGATCTAAAAATGAGGCATTTATATCATCTGAATAATTGTGATAGTAATAATTGTTGTAATTTAAGTTTAGAGAAAGCTTAGGCAAATAGTCTGCCCGGGCTACGTTTATCAACTTTTTTTGCTGTTCTATAAGAAATTGTTGTTCCTTTATCTGAGGTTTGAATGTGACTGCATGATCGAAAATGATATCAGGCATTATCATACTGCCCATATATTTTTCAATTACATCCCCTTCAACCGGAGTTGTTATTTCAAAGTCTTTATCAGAGCACTCTAACTCAATATTTTGTTTCAAATTTAATAAAGATAGTTTAACTTCGTTTTTTGCTTTTAGCAACGAAGTCTTATCTGTAGCCAGCTGGGATTCAATCTGATATAGATCAGAAATAGGTGATTTACCAGCATTAACTTTCTTTTTTGTCCTATCTGCCTGTTTACGGGTAAGTTCAACCTGCAGTAATTGTACCTTTTCTAGTTCTTTATTGTATAAGACCTGTACATAATAATTGGTTATGCTAATGGATAAATCTTCTTTAGCTTTGTTTAGATGCTCTACTGCGGCTTTAAGAGAAAGTTCAGAGGCAGCTGTATTGTTGACTGTTTTAAGTCCGTTAAAAAGATTAATAGACATCTGAACGCCCAGCGAAGAGGAAGATGAGTTGCGGTCTTCGATCATCCCGGTTCTGTCAGCAGAGCGACCGAAATCGAAATTTTGTCCTGTATTTGCATTCAGGGAAGGTAACCAGTTAAATTTATCCGTATTATGCGTAATCTTTTTTTGTTCAATATTGCTTTCATTTTGTTTGATTTCTATATTGTGATCCTTCGCATAGCTAATACACTGATGTAAAGTCCATTGCTTAGGTGCATCCTGTGCTGTAAGACTTACAGAAAAAGCTAAACTAATAATTGCGATACAGACTGAATTTCTTTTCATCATATTTTTTTATTACGTAAAAGCTAATTATTAATTTTCATCGTTTATTAAAGCTCCTTTGACCTTGTTTTTATAAGTAAGGCCTTTTACTATTTCTACTTTGACGCCATCGCTAAGTCCTATATCAACAGACTCCCTTTTAAAGGTTTGCACAGGCGTTTCTTCTTTTAACAACTGAACAAAAGAGGAATCACCTTTAAATTCTACACATCCTTCAGGAAGAGTCATAACATCTTCTTTTTTATCTAATACAAATTCGGCATTAGCACTATATCCTGCTCTTATGAAATCATCACCTGTCAGTTGAATAGCGGCTTTGACTTCAAACTGGATTACACCATTATTTTCTACACTTTTAGGCGAAACATATTCTAATTTGGCATTAAACGTTCGGTTGCTAATTGCACCTATCACAAGTTTTACAGGCATATTCTCATGTATATTGCCAATTTCGGTTTCATCAACATAACCTCTGAAGATCATATCGTTCATATCGGCTACAGAAGCAATTGTGGTACCTTCATTGAAATTATTACTCATAATAACCTGGTTTCCAACCTTGACAGGGATATCAAGAATCATACCCGAAATGGTACTTCTAACTTGTGTAGTACTGGCCATCTTAGAGCTTTTTGCTATACCATCACGTATTAATTCCAAGGCACTTTGGGCGTTATCTTTTTCTTCCTTTGCTTTTAGATAAGTAGCTTTGGATTTTTGATAATCTTCTTTAGCAATTACACCCTGGTCAAATAAACCTACATCACGCTTATATACTTCATAAATTTCATTGAGTGAAATTTGAGCTAATCGTACTCTGGACTCAGCACTATTTAATTGTACCATCTCAGGTATAACTTTAATGGTGGCAATAATTTCGTCCTTCTTAATCATTTGACCCGCTTCTTTTTTTAATTCGTCAATGATACCTGATATCTGAGGCTTAATTAGAATTTCAAAACGAGGTTCAACTTTACCTGTTGCTATTGATTTTACTTCAATATTACCTTTTGTTGGTTGTACTATTTCATATTTTACCACTTTAGGTTGTGATTTCTGCCATAGAAAATAGAATGTACCTAACACTGCGAAACCTACAAATGTTAATAGTATAATTCTCATAATCTTTTTGATAACCCTATTTTTCATTGTTCTTATTTTATTTGTTTTTATTTGTTTTATTCGTCTCTTAATGCATCAATAGCTTTAATTTTTGTTGCACGCCAGGCTGGAATCAAACCTGCTATTAATCCGCTTATCAATAAGATAAGTGTAGCAATCATAGCTACGGTTATATTAATGCCGGGATGAAGAAATCCTGAGCCATTATCAATGCCGGGCGTAGGCGATGTTATTTTATCTACAATGTCGAGCACAAAAACGCCAAAACTTAATCCTATAAAACCGGCTAATGTTGTAAGTACAAGGCTTTCGCTCATTACCTGTGTTATAATACTAAGAGGACTTGCTCCCAAAGCTCTGCGGACTCCAATTTCTTTGGTACGCTCTTTAACGGTTACCATCATGATATTACTTATACCAATGACACCGGAAAGTAAAGTCCCCAAACCTACCAGCCATACAAGTATGTCAATACCCGTAAATAAATTATTAAAGAGTTTAAATTGTTTGGATATGTTGAAAATCCTTAATGCTTTAGGATCGTCGGGGTTTATTTTGTTTTTGTTTTTGATTAATAATTCAATTTGTCGGGCAGTTTTATTTATATTATATCCTTTTTTTCCTAATACAGAGAGAAGGTGTACAATAGGACCTTCGCCAAGTGTTTGTTGCAGGGTAGTAAATGGAACTAAAACAGAATCATCCATACGTCCGCCAATATTGATCTGTCCCCTTTGTTTGATAACTCCGATCACTTTATAATAAATATTATTGACTCGGATATACTTATTACACGGATTTTCAATCCCGAAAAGCGTCGTACTGACATTTTTCCCTATTAAACATACTTTTCGTTTGTTCTTTGTATCCAGTTCATTAAACAGCCGGCCAAAGCGTATAATAGGAGATTCAATTTCGAAATTAGCAGGATTTACTCCTTTTACGCTATAAGAACCACTTTTCCTTTTATAAATTACATTTTTATCACTTTGACCAGCCCATATTGTAGGCGAAACGCAGGATATACCTTCGACTATATTATTTATGAGATCAACGTCTGAATTATGTAAATTCCATCTTCTTCCTTCTTTAAAGCCTTTGAAAGGTAAGCTCGTTTTTTCAGCAATAAAAAGAACAGAGTTCGTTGAAAAACCATTTACATTTTTAAACATAGCATTTTTAATTCCATTACCCGAACCTAAAAGGATAACCAGCATAAAAATACCCCAAAATACCCCGAAACAGGTCAACAAGCTTCGTGACTTATTATGGGTGATTGTGCTCCATATTTCTATCCATCGGTCTCTGTCAAACATAGTTAGAATTGTTTCTTTGTTAATTATCTCGTTTTTTTTACTCTTCTCTCATAGCTTCAATTGCGGGAATCTTAACGGCTTTTCGTGCGGGAAAATAACCAGCCAGTATTCCTGCTGCAATTAATAATAAGGTAGCACTCATGGCCAAATTGAAATTAACCGTTGGATTACGAAAGACTGATGGTGTTCCCATTTGGTCTCCTGTTTTTTTAGCTTCTTTGTTTTTTTGCTGAGTTACGGCATCTTGTTGTTCCATCACATAACTTACGCCTTGGGTTGTCGCTATTCCTCCCAGCATGCCAATATACCCAAAGCTGGCTGTAATAATGAGCGATTCCACAATTATTAAACGGATGATAGATATGGGTTGAGCTCCGATTGCTTTTCGAATACCAAATTCACGTTGACGTTCTTTAACAGTAATCAACATAATATTACTTACGCCTACAATACCTGCTGTTAATGTGCCGATGCCAATAATCCATATAAAAAGTAAAATTCCTTTCATCATTAATTTGAAATTGGCAAAATCGGCGGTCGTAGACCACATCCACATAGCGCCCTTATCTTCGGCCGAGAAAAAATGTCGTTTTCCCATCCAATGACGCAGATTGAGCTCAAACTTATCGGTTTGCTTTTCCGTAGTGATTCCGTTTATCGTAAAATTAATACGTCTAAAACCATACCCTTTATTATACAATTGTTGTGCTACATTGAAAGGAATATAAGCCGAAGAAGAATTATCATTTTCTTTTTTCTTACATACGCCTACCACTCTAAACATGATATTTTCACATTCTATAAATTGACCTAAAGCATTGCCATCGGGAAATAGAATTTTTTCCATATCCTCATTGATGACGGCTACTTTTCGTCTCATCTGTATGTCTAAATCATTGATGAATCGCCCTTTCCCCGGTTCAAATTCAATAAAAGTAATTTTACTTTTGTTAGGAAAGGTTCCTGTCATATCGCCGGTCACATTGTTATGATCGTGAGATATAAGTCCACTGTGCGTAATATCGGCTGAAATATATTCGATATTTGGAAAATGTTTCGGTAATTCTTCAATATCCTTTCGATTAAAAAGAATACGTCTGTTTTTAGCGAATCCTTTATACGGCATAGAAGTCCAGCCTGTTCCTACGGTAACCTGATTGTTGGCCATATTGCGGAAGTTGTACATAATGCCGTTGCGCAATCCGTTACCTGCACCGAGTAATATTATGAGCATAAAAATTCCCCACGAAACAGAGAACCCTGTCAGGAAAGTTCGTAGCTTATTTTTTTTTATGGTTTCCCATATCTCACGAAAGTTGTCCAGATCAAACATATTCTATGCCTTTTTCGCTTTTATCAATCACGCCATCTTTAAGTCTGATTATACGATCTGTAGCTTGAGATACCGAGTTTTCATGGGTTACGATAATCATTGTCATCCCTTCTAAATTGATTTTTCGTAAAAGTGCCATTACCTCTAATGTGGTTGTACTATCTAAGGCTCCTGTAGGTTCGTCGGCCAGTATTACTTTAGGTCTGGCGACTAATGCTCTGGCTATGGCCACCCGCTGTTTTTGTCCGCCAGACAATTCGTTAGGCATATAAGAAGCATGATCTTTTAATCCTACGGAGTCGAGATATTCCATTGCTATTTTGTTTCGTCTGGTACGCTTTATACCCTGATAATAAAGCGGGAGCGCTACATTTTCTACAGCATTTTTAAAACCAATTAAATTAAAGGATTGAAAAACAAATCCTATCGTACGGTTTCTAAGGATAGCGGCTTCTTTTTCGCTTAAGTCTTTTATTGTTCGACCCTCTATTTTATAAGTACCTGAATCATAAGTATCCAAGATACCTAATATATTTAACAAAGTAGATTTACCGGAACCTGAGGCACCCATAATAGAAACCATTTCACCTTCGTTAATGTCCAGATCTATTCCTTTTAAAACATGAAGTAAAGTACCATTATCGTAAGTTTTGTTTATTCCTCTTAGTTCAATCATTATTAATAGACATTGATTTTTGTTAATTAAATATATGTAGGTTGGACGATTCCCGGATAATTAAGTATGTGTGTAATAGGTAGATTAATGTATAGATATCCTAATTTTATTTAATATTATATTTTTACGAGCTGATTAAAAGTTAATAGTAGTATCCACGAATATTGATAAAAAGAGTTAAAAAGATAAAGGGAAAAGACTTTAGTTTTTTCCCTTTATCTTTTTAACTTAGAAATTTCCTTTTACACGTAATAAAATTGTTTAAACCTCAGCTTTCCAGAGACTATGAATATTACAAAATTCGAAAGCAGAAATAACCTTATCACCATCTGATAGTTTAAAATTGGCTATTGGCTGATCTCCGGGATTTAGTCTTACAAACTGTTCCCCTTTTTCGGTATACAGATATATCCATTGAATGTAATGTTCTTTTGTCATCGGGTGCAGGGTTGATCCTACTGTTACCTTAACATCATTCCCTTTAATCTCTATAACAGGGACATGCTTTTCTATAGTTGAATCTGCCGTTTTAGGGACAATTTCATGCATTTCTTCACCACAGCAAACAACATTAACTTTTGAGTCACGTATTTTTGTGATGATATTTCCGCAAATATTGCAAATAAAAAATTTTGGTTCTGTCATAATTATATCTCCTATTTTTAACTTTTTAGAAAGTTATAAAAAACATTAATTTATTCCAACTTTATATAAGGTTATTTTTATAATGAATCTAAGGAAAATGATTACTTTGCTATATAAAAGAAAAATTATTTATGAGAATTCTCCATACTTCAGACTGGCATCTGGGAAAACGACTTGATGACTTTCAGAGAATAGAAGAGCAGATATCTGTTTTAAAGGAAATATGTGAAATTTCCGAACGTGAACATATTGACGTTATAGTGGTGTCAGGAGATCTGTTTGATACATATAATCCTCCTGTTGAGGCGATTGATTTATTATATAGGGCACTAAAAAAACTTACAGATAACGGGCGTTGTGCTGTAATTGCCATAGCCGGTAATCACGATTCTCCGGATCGTATAGAATCCCCTGATCCGCTGGCTCGGGAATGCGGGATAATATTTGCTGGTTACCCAAACTCTGTGATACCTCATTTTGAACTGGAATCGGGAATAAAAGTATTAAATAGCGAAGAAGGATTTATGGAATTAAAGATTCCGGGGACAAATGTTCCGTTAAGAATTATCCTTACCCCTTATGCCAACGAGTACAGGTTAAAAGTTTTTCTTGGGGCTGAAAATAATGAAGAAGAATTGCGGACTCTGCTTCACCAACGATGGCAGAATCTCTCAGATAAATATTGCGATGAAAAGGGAATAAATATAATGATTTCTCATTTGTTTGTAATTAAAAAAGGAGATGCTGTGCCGGAAGAACCTGATGATGAAAAGCCGGTTCTACATGTTGGTGGATCACAAGTGTTTTATACAGAGGATATTCCCTCACAGATACAATATACAGCACTTGGACATCTCCATCGTATGCATTGTGTGGATAACAGTAGAGGAAATGTATGGTACAGTGGCAGCCCTCTTTCATATAGTTTTGCCGAAGCAAATCAACAAAAATATGTGTTAATAACCGATATAGAGCCGGGACAAAAATCAGTAGTCCGTAAAATTGAGCTGACACAGGGTAAAAAGCTACTTAGAAAACGTGCTGAAGGCATGGAAGAAGCTTTGCAGTGGCTTGGTGAGAATCAGAATTCTCTGATTGAGCTGACAATTGTTACAAAAACTTTTCTTACGGCTAAGCAACGCAATCAGTTAAATAATGCTCACTCCGGAATTGTTGCCGTTATACCTGAGATAATTAATCCGGAAGAACAAAGTGGTGAGAGTCAGAAACAAATTGATCTTAGCCGTAGTATGAAAGAACTTTTTTGTGATTATTTCAAGAGTGTAAAAGGACAGGAACCCAATAGTGAACTTATGGATTTATTTTCAGAATTATTATCAGAAGAAGAAAAATGATACCGGTAAAACTTACAATACAGGGATTGTATTCCTATCAGGAGAAACAAACCATAGATTTTACAAGATTAACGGCCGCCGGACTTTTTGGTCTTTTCGGAACAGTTGGCAGTGGCAAATCTTCAGTTCTGGAAGCAATAACATTTGCTGTTTACGGACGTACCGATCGCCTGAATCTATCGGGAGACAATCGGTATTATAATATGATGAATTTAAAATCCACGGAATTACTGATAGATTTTATATTTGAAACAGGGAAAAATCAGACATCTTATCGTTCTATAGTAAAAGGTAAGCGTAACGGTAAAAATTTTGAAGATGTAAAAGCATTGGATCGTTCTGCTTATAAAAATATTGACGGAGAATGGATACCTGTTGAGGTTAAAATGATGGAAAATGCAATAGGTCTTAGTTACGATAATTTCAAAAGAACTATTATTATTCCACAGGGACAGTTTCAAGAATTTTTGCAGTTAAGCAATAAGGATCGTACACTTATGATGAAAGAGCTTTTTAATCTTGGAAAATACGAGTTCTTTTATAAGGTATCGTCTCTGGAATCTAAGAATAATGAAGGAATACATAATATTGAAGGTCAGCTAAAACAACTCGGAGATATTGATCCTGTACAGGTAAAATTATTCAGGACAAATCTTGAAATTCTGGAAAAGGAACTCAATGAAAAGAACAGGGAACTTGCAGAATCTTCAAAAAAAGAAGAAGAGTTACGTCATTTAAAGGAATTGTTTTCAGAAAAACAGGAAGCTGTTAAGAAATATGAAACTTTACAAAATCAATTGCCTGAATATAAACAGCTGGAGAATAGAATTTCACGTTATGAAAAATGTGTTTCCAAATTTAAACATTTACTTGATTCTATATGTTTGAATAACAAAAAGAAGGAAGAACGCGGAAAACAAATCACTGCTGATGAGAATAACTTAAAGAATCTGGAATATGAAATTTCAGAACTCCGTAAACAATCAGAAGAACTGAAACTCTTTTATGATAAACGTGATACATTAAAACAAAAGGCCGGTGAACTAATGCAACTCTTTAGGATGAAAGATCTGGAACGATTACTTGCAAAAGAAGAAAACAGACTTAAGCTGGGTGCCGGGTATTTGGAAAAAACAGTTAAGAAAGTTGATGAACTGAAAATAAATAAACAAAATATTGACGATCAGATAAATTCTAATCGTCGCAAAATACCTGATTTATCATTATTATCCTCTGTTAAGTCGTGGTATGTGGGAAAACATAATCTTGAAAGTCAACTCAGTGAGATAGAAAAAGATATACAGGAATATTTTCAGCAGAAGGAAAGTAAAGAGAAGGTAGTTATGGAAATGTTTCCGGTACAGGAAGGAGTAGGGATAACAAAAAAGTTGGAGATT
>JAENXA010000079.1 GCA_016649735.1 Prolixibacteraceae bacterium
ACTTACATGAAGTGTATCACGAATAATTCTTCCTTTTCTTAAAGCTTTTTGTTCTGTCCATCCGGCATCAATCATACTATCTGTTAGCATACCAATTTTCCTTACCAGTGAAAGAGAATCATGTTTTACAAATGTAATCAGGGAATCCCAGTCTCCCGTAAAATGCTCATTTTCATCCTTAAAGGCTAATTCTGCTTTACGAATATCCTTAAGCTTACTAGTGGTTGCTTCATATCTTGCTTTTTGGGCTTTTTTAAATTCAATAGGATCATCTATTGTACGAAATATTTCATAGCCTAAAAAAATTACAAGTGCTATTAATACGATCTGAATAGTTGTTTTCATTTTTGATTCTTTAGTATTATTTTTTGTTATAGTGCAAATTTATAAAAAAAAAGTATTATACTTATTAATTAGGAAAACTTTTAATTCTGTTTTTATGTTAGAAAACTATATTGAAGAACAAATATTGCAAAATTTAAAATTTATACCTACTAAAGGGCAGAAAATTTTAGCAAAAAAATTATCTGCATATATTTATAAAGATTCTTACAGATCCGTTTTCCTTTTGAAAGGCTATGCAGGTACAGGGAAAACGTCTATGTTAAATGCTCTTGTAAAAACACTTGATGAATCTAAAATACAGTCGGTACTTATGGCTCCTACAGGAAGAGCTGCCAAAGTAATGACTTCGTATATCGGGCATCCTGCTTTTACCATACATAAGGTTATATATCGTCAGAAATCATCTACAGATGGTATGGGGAAATTTGTTTTAGGTTTGAATAAAAATAAAGAAACTTTTTTTATTATTGATGAATCATCTATGATTTCCAACAGTGCAAGTGGAGGTTCATCTTTTGGTTCAGGTCATTTGTTAGATGATATTTATGAATATGTATATTCGGGTTATAGGTGTAAATTAGTTCTTGTTGGGGATACTGCCCAGTTGCCACCTGTTGGAATGGATCTTAGTCCGGCACTGGAAGCTAATGAATTAGTTCAGTATGGTCTTGATGTTGATGAATTTGAGCTTACAGATGTAGTTCGTCAGCAGCTGGATGCCGGAATATTATATAATGCTACAGAAATCAGAAAAATTCTATCTGTTACAAATGATCATTTTAGATATTTCCCTATTAAAATAGATTCATTTACTGATATATTTAGAATAAACGGCTCAGAACTTACAGAAAAAATTTCGGATTGTTATGATCGATTTGGAGAGCAGCAGACAATGGTAGTAACTCGTTCAAATAAAAGGGCAAATAGATTTAATCAGGGAATCAGATCAACCATATTGTATAAGGAAGAGCAAATTACACGAGGTGATCTTCTAATGATTGTGAAAAATAATTATTTCTGGTTAAAGGAAGAAAAAAAAGCTGATTTTATAGCCAACGGAGATATCGTTGAGGTTAAATCCATTCACGGATATGAAGAACTCTATGGTTTTCATTTTGCAAATGTCACTCTTTGCTTTTTTGATTATGATAATCTGGAAATAGACTGTAAAATTATATTAGACACTATGAATATAGAAACTTCAAGTATGACAAGGGAGGATAGTTCAAAACTGTTCTATGCTGTTAGTGAAGATTATGCGGATATAAAAACGAAGACTAAACGATGGGAAAAAATTCGTGAAAATCCATATTTTAATGCATTGCAGGTAAAATTTGCTTATGCAGTAACCTGTCATAAGGCACAGGGTGGGCAATGGCAGTCAGTTTTTCTGGATCAGGGTTATCTTGTTCCTGATATGATGACAAAGGAATATCTTCGCTGGTTGTATACTGCATTTACAAGGCCGGTAAAAGAACTTTATCTGGTTAATTTTAATAAAGATTTTTTTGGAGAGACAGAGATATAATATTATGGCCTTTGGCCGTAATATATAATTAAATGTGAGACGCAAAATTTCGCATTTCTAAATTTTTATAAAATTTTGATTATAAATTCTAAATATAAAATTACAAAAAAAGTATAACTGAAGAATTAAACTTTGCGAAAAATACCGGGAATTATTTTTTCAGTTGAATGGAATATGTTTTATTCTCTCGAACTGCAAAGCTGTTTCTAAAGATTGTTCTGGCCTCGTTTTGTAGTACTTTAGTATCTTTGTAGCGTGCAGAAAAATGTCCAATTAGTAATTTTTTTACTTTTGCCAGTGATGCTATTTTTGCTGCCTGTTTTGCGGTGGAATGAAATGTTTTTTTTGCAAGTTTTTTTTCTGTTTCGGCAAAGGTCGCTTCGTGATACAGCAAATCAACTTTTTTAATTTGTTCTACAATTTTTTCGAAATAGCAGGTATCTGAGCAGAAAGCATATGAACGAGGTTTTAATGGTTTTTTAACCAGTTTTGAATTTAGAATAATATTTCCTGTTTCTGTAACGAAGTCTTCACCTTCTTTAATGTCTTTTATAGCTCTTATTGGAATATTATAACGGTTTATCTGTTCCTTTATAATATTAGGTTCTCTTTTCTGTTCATCAAAGCGGAAACCACAGCAGTCGATTCTGTGATTTAACGGGAAAGACTTTACTATAATTTTTTTATTTTCAAATATAGTTTGGGGCTTTTTAAAATTTAACGGATGAAAGATTAATTGATATCCTAAATCTTCCATTTTTAAATATTTTATCTGTGATGTTGTATATTTTTGTAATTCGGAATGAGCATATATATGCAAATCAGTTTTTCTACCCATTAATTCCAGAGTGGATATCAAACCGATTAATCCGAAAAAATGATCTCCATGTAGATGTGAAATGAAAATATGATTTATTTTTAATAGGCTGATATTGTTTTTTCTTATTTGATGCTGGGTGCCTTCACCGCAATCAATCAGAAAGAACTGCCCAAGTACATTAAGTACCTGAGCAGTTGGATATCTTTCAGAAGTAGGCGTTGCCGAACTACTTCCCAGAATTGTCAATTGAAAGGGCATTTGATCCATTAAAGAAAGATTTTATTCTTCTTTTTTAGGCTCAGCTTTCTTTACTGTTACTTTAGCTTCTTCTTCTTTTTCTTCCTTTTTAGGCTCAGCTTTCTTTACTGTTACTTTAACTTCTTCCTTTTTTTCTTCTTTCTTAGGAGCAGCTTTTTTTACAGTTTTTGCTTTTACTTCTTTTTTATTTTCTTCTTTTTCCATCTGAGATTTAAGAGCAGCTAATTCGCTGATATCTCCAAGAGTTGTCTTTTCGATATTGTTTTTAACTGTCTTCATGACTTTTTTAGACTGATTTGCTTTATTAGTCTGATTAGACTGATTTGTCTCAGATTTCTTTGTTGAAGTTTCTTCAACTTTTTTCTCTTCAGAAAAAGTTCTTGAATGTGAAAGAATGATTCTTTTTGCAGATTTTGAAAATTCAATTACCTTAAACTGAAGTTTTTCATCGTTCTTTGCAGTAGTACCATCTTCTTTTACCAAATGACGTGTAGGTGCGAAACCTTCAACCCCATAAGGAAGAGCTATAGTGGCACCTTTGTCAAATACTTCGATGACTGTTCCTTCATGAACTGAATCTATTGTGAAGATTGTTTCGAATACATCCCATGGATTTTCTTCGAGCTGTTTATGGCCTAAACTTAAACGACGATTTTCCTTGTTGATATCCAAAACAATAACATCTATATCTGATCCGATAGAAGTGAATTCTGAAGGATGTTTGATTTTCTTTGTCCAGCTTAAATCTGAAATATGAATCAATCCTTCTACTCCTTCTTCGATTTCAACAAAAATACCAAAGTTTGTGAAGTTACGTACCTTAGCAGAATGTTTCGATCCAAGTGCATATTTAGTCTCGATTTCTTCCCATGGATCCTTCTTCAGTTGTTTGATACCCAGAGACATTTTTCTTTCTTCACGATCTAATGTAAGAATCTGTGCTTCTACTTCTTCTCCGACTTTCAGGAAGTCCTGTGCACTACGTAAATGTTGTGACCAGCTCATTTCTGAAACATGGATTAATCCTTCTACTCCAGGAGCTATTTCTACAAAAGCTCCGTAGTCTGCCATAACAACAACTTTTCCTTTGATTTTGTCTCCAACTTTCAAGTTTGGATCCAGACTTTCCCAAGGATGAGGAGTAAGTTGTTTGAGTCCTAATGCAATTCTTTTCTTATCATCATCAAAATCAAGAATAACTACATTAAGTTTCTGATCAAGTTTAACGATTTCACTAGGATGTGAAATACGTCCCCAGCTTAAATCTGTAATATGAATCAGACCATCAACACCACCGAGGTCAATGAATACTCCGTAGGATGTAATATTTTTAACAGTACCTTCAAGTACCTGTCCTTTTTCAAGTTTGGAAATGATTTCTTTTTTCTGCTGTTCCAGTTCTGCTTCGATAAGAGCTTTGTGAGAAACAACTACATTACGGAATTCCTGATTAATTTTAACAACCTTGAATTCCATTGTTTTGCCAACATAAATGTCATAATCACGAATTGGTTTAACATCAATCTGTGATCCAGGTAAGAATGCTTCGATGCCAAATACATCTACAATCATACCACCTTTTGTACGGCATTTAATATATCCTTTAATAATTTCATTTTTCGCAAGAGCTTCGTTTACACGATCCCATGAACGTAAAATACGTGCTTTTTTGTGCGATAAAATAATTTGTCCTTTTTTATCTTCCAGACTTTCAATATAAATTTCAACTTCATCACCTATTTTTAAATCGGGGTTGTAGCGAAATTCATTTAAACTGATAATACCATCAGATTTGTAGCCAATATCGATAACGACTTCTCTTTTGTTCATTGAGATGACCTTACCCATTGTTACTTCTTTTTCCTGAACAACACTTAAAGTATTGTCATACTTTTTTTCTTCCTTATTTTGCTCCTGATTTCCGGCAAAACCTTTATCTTCTTTGATTAACACATCCCAGTCAAATTCTTTCGGTTCTTCCGATTCTTTTTCCTGGACCTTTTCTCCGTCTCCGGCTTTTATTTTTTCTTCAGTTACCGGAGCTATATCTCCCTGTACTGTTTCTTCGAGATTTTCCTTGTTGTCAAGGTTCTCATTATTGATTTCTGTCATTAAATTTGAATGAATAAATTAATAAATTAGACTTTATATGTAAATTTGAAAAATGCGCAACAAAAATAAAATTAAAATGCCATTAAAACAAAGATTTTCAGGAACTTTTTAATATCTCAATCTTTTTTACAAAGAAAATAACGGTATCTTAAAAAACATATTAATTTTTGTGTGGTAATTACAACAAAAGATCTATTATTTACCTTTGAATGATAAAAGTAATGTAGAAAATAATAAATATCATTATGAAAAAACGAATTTTAGTTACCGGAGGAGCTGGCTTTATTGGTTCTCATTTATGTGAAAGACTCCTGAATGATGGGAATAGTGTAATTTGTCTGGATAATTTATTTACAGGTTCAAAAGAAAAAATTTTTCATCTTCTTGATAATCCTTATTTTGAAATGGTAAGACATGACATTATACTTCCGTATTATGCAGAAGTTGATGAAATTTATAATCTTGCTTGTCCGGCCTCTCCTGTATATTATCAGTATAATCCTATAAAAACAATTAAGACTTCTGTTGAAGGAGCTATTCATATGCTGGGTTTGGCAAAACGTGTGAATGCAAAAATTTTACAGGCTTCAACAAGTGAAGTATACGGGAATCCGGAAGTTCATCCCCAGCCAGAGAGTTACTGGGGCAAAGTGAATCCAATAGGAATCCGTTCCTGTTACGATGAAGGGAAAAGATGTGCCGAGTCTTTATTTATGAATTATCATCGTTCACATAATATGCGTATTAAAATTATACGAATTTTTAATACCTATGGTCCAAGAATGGAACCGGATGATGGTAGAGTTGTTTCAAATTTTATTGTTCAGGCACTACAGAACAAGGACATAACTATCTACGGGGATGGTACACAGACCAGAAGTTTTCAGTATGTAGATGATTTGGTAGAAGGAATGATAAGAATGATGAATAGTGAAGATTCCTTTATTGGCCCAGTAAATCTGGGAAATCCCAATGAATTTACAATCAGGGAACTAGCAAATAAAGTTGTTGAACTCACAGGGTCTTCTTCAAAAATTACTTATTTTGAACTACCTTCAGATGATCCATTGCAGAGAAAACCTAATATAGATCTTGCAAAAGAGAAACTTGGAGGCTGGGAACCAAAGATTCAGCTTGAAGAAGGATTAAAAAAGACAATTGAGTATTTCGATGAATTATTGCGTAAATAAAACATGATCTTAATATGTTTGAAAAATTATATAAAAAAGCGTTTAACAATAAATAAAAAAATAGATATGGCTATAAATAAAAAATTACTGGATGAAGTTACCCGAAAAGCTAAATTATGGCTTGGAGATGAATACGATGAAGAAAATAGATCTGAAGTTCAGCGAATGCTGGATAATGAAGATAAATCTGAGTTGATAGATTCCTTTTATAAGGAGCTGGAATTTGGAACAGGAGGATTAAGGGGAATAATGGGTGCCGGCTCCAACAGAATGAATATATATACTGTTGGTGCAGCTACCCAGGGACTGAGTAATTATCTAAAGAAGGAATTTTCAAAATTGGATAGGATAAAAGTAGCCATAGGATATGATTGCCGTAACAATAGCATTTTATTCGCTGAAAAATGTGCTGATATTTTTTCGGCTAACGGTATTCAGGTTTATTTGTTTGACGAACTCCGTCCGACTCCTGAACTATCCTTCGCCATACGTGAATTAGGCTGTCAGAGCGGTATTATTATAACGGCTTCTCATAATCCCAAAGAATATAATGGATATAAAGCATACTGGGAAGATGGTTCTCAGATTGTTTCTCCCCACGACCATAATATTATAGATGAGGTAGGAAAGGTAAAAGTCAGCAGTATTCTTTTTAACGGTAATAAAAATCTAATTAAAATCATAGGAGAAGATATTGATAAAAAATTTCTTGACAAAGTAAAGACCATTTCTTTATCACCTGAAATTATAAAAAAATATAAGGATTTAAAGATTGTATATACACCGCTTCACGGAACAGGAGTTAGAATGATTCCCAGAGCCCTTGAAACTATAGGTTTCAAAAATGTAATTCATGTTCCTCAGCAGGATGTAATCAGTGGAGATTTTCCTACTGTAGTTTCTCCTAATCCTGAAGAACCTGCTGCTATGAAACTGGCTATGGAAAAGGGAATGGAAACTGATGCGGATGTTGTTATGGCTTCAGATCCTGA
>JAENXA010000113.1 GCA_016649735.1 Prolixibacteraceae bacterium
ATCCTTTTTGATCCATTATTTCAGGGTCTGGCAATTTCTCTTATGGGTGGTACAATTACCTCCACATTTTTAACTCTTCTGGTAGTGCCTTTGCTTTATTTTAAAATGCTGAAAAATAAAAAGACCAAAATTTAAGTTTATACAAAAAATATCCTATACGTTCTTAAAGTCGTACTGGATATTTTTTTATTTTCTCAACCAGCTTGTCTTTAGGTATAATATCTTTAATAACAGAGACAATTGCATTAAGCATCTTTTCCTTAACATAATCTTTGCGTATTACAATAGAAATTTCCCTGACAGCATATGGAGAATCAAATTCTCTCAGTCTTTTTTGCTGAGATGACGAAAGATATCTTGAATACAATTCCGGAATAACAGCATATCCTCCATTATTATCAACTATACGAATTAATGTCTCTACACTTCCTGTCTTATAAGAAGAATCTCCGGCATTTTTCATTTTGCAGAAATCTACCATATCTGATTTTATGCAAGGACTCTCAGATAAAACCCACAATTTTCCGGCAGGCATTTTCAGCGGATTAATCAATCCCTGCAGTAATGTATCTTTCTGTTTAGGTAAATAAGCAAGAAATCGTTCTTTATAAACAGGTATTTCCATAAGTCCGTCATTATGCAAAGGAGTAGCAATAATTGCCATATCCAAATTTGATGATAATACATCATCTATAAGATTATCTGCCCTTACATCTGAAATAAGAAGTTTTACCTGTTTATATTTTTGTTTAAAACGGGTAAGAAACAAAGGAACCAAATAAGGAGCAACAGTAGGCAGAACACCTATCTGAACTGATCCCTGTAACGTATTTTTTTCAGAGAGAACTATTTCACTTATACGATTAATATCATTTATTATTGTTTCCGCCTGCTTAATAATTTTTTTGCCAAGCGCAGTGGGTTCTATAGGAGATTTGTTCCTATCAAAAATTCTTACATCAAGTTCCAGCTCAACTTTATTTATCATTGTACTTAACGTTGGCTGAGAAACACCACATTCACGTGCAGCTTTAACAAAATGACGATACTTGTTTAAAGCAATTATATATTGTAATTGTTGTATATTCATAATGGCAAAAATAACTAATGAAAATTCAACATTCCTATTCAACATCCAAAATACAACAAGAAACAGATAAAAAAGAGATAATTAAAGAAAAATAAAAATATCAGATAAAAAATGTGTAGAATTTAAACTAATATATCTATATTTGCACCAACAAAAAAAGAAAGGAATATTAATCATTTATTTCTTCTTTATTTTTCGGGGCATAGCGCAGCCCGGTTAGCGCACCTGCTTTGGGAGCAGGGGGTCGCAGGTTCGAATCCTGCTGCCCCGACAAATAAAAAAAGTGTAACTTATTTAAGTTACACTTTTTTTATTTCCATAAACTTCCAGTTTAATATTAAACCATATTGTTTTATTAAATAGAATAATAAGATGTATGAATATCATACCATACATCTTGTTCTATATGCTTTATAAGTACAGAAACCTCTTGATTTTATGAGTAGGTGTCTTCTCAAACGGAATAGGTTGTAAAACGACCATTTGTATACGTGAAAATTTATTAACCTGCTCATTTACATGCTTCTGAATTTCCTGAAGAATCTGATCAATCTGCGCATTTACTTTCTGTACTGTTTCTTCTTTCATTTGTCTGTAACGAAGCTCTATTTCTTCCATATTAAGATGAACCATAGCAACAAGTCTTCCTTTTTGTTCAACAACCAGAGATTCCATGACATATTGCATACGATTTATAACGGACTCTATTTCCTCAGGATAAATATTCTCACCACTGGAACCTACAATCATATTTTTAATACGTCCCTTTAGATACAAAAAACCGGAAGAATCAAACTTTCCTCTGTCTCCTGTTCTAAACCAGCCATCTTCTGTAAATACACGAGATGTTAATTCAGGTTCTTTATAATAACCTTTCATTACGTTTTTACCAAAAGCCTGAACTTCA
Organism: Prolixibacteraceae bacterium; assembly: GCA_016649735.1. Taxonomy (GTDB): domain Bacteria; phylum Bacteroidota; class Bacteroidia; order Bacteroidales; family Prolixibacteraceae; genus JAENXA01. Next base: position 1,998 of record JAENXA010000113.1, read on the forward strand.
CCTTCTCCTGTAACAGGATCTGCATTGGCAATCCTAAGTTTTACACCTTTTAAAGGAATACCTGTAGATTGTAATCTTACATTATCACCAACAGTTCCTGCCAATAAAGGTGATGTTTCAGTAAGACCATAACCTATCGCAAGTGGGAATTTAGTATCCATAAGAAAACGTTCCACACGGGTATCAAGTTTAGCCCCGCCTATTCCAAAAAATCTTAAATGACCTCCAAAAACTTCATATAGTTTATTCCCGGCCATTTTATTAATGATTTTTTGAAAAAAACGAATTTTATATAATTTTTTAATTATTTGATTCTTATTTATTTCCGGCAAAACTTTTCTACTGTATATTTTTTCGATAATAAGAGGTACCAGAAACATAAAAGTAGGCTTTACCTTTTTTAATGCCGGAAGCAAAACTGTCGCAGTAGGAGCCCTTCTTAAATAATACACTGAAGCACCATACATAATAGGAAGATTAAGACAAAGAGTGTTTTCTAATGTATGAGAAAGTGGTAAAACAGAAAGGAATCTATCTGTTTCATTTACATCCTGTAATGATTTGCACTGTTCAGTTGTCCATACTATATTTTTATGAGTTAACATAACTCCCTTGGATTTACCGGTAGTTCCGGAAGTATATATAATGGATAATAAATCTTCCTCATCGACATCTTCATACTGAAAATTTTCGCAGGATTTTTTCGCAGATAAATTGTTATAAACTTCCTCTTTTTCCATATGAAAATCTTCCATACCTATGATTTTCAATGAAGGAAATTCAGTATTATTAATTTTTCTTCTAAGAGGTTTAGATACAAAAACAACTTCAGCTTCAACCAGATTTAAAATATTAGAAATTTCTGTAGAATGAAAATCAGGTAAAATCGGAACAACTACGGCTCCTACACAGGCTAAAGCAAAGTAAGCTACGCCCCAATTAGGCATATTTTCACTTAAAACAGCAACCTTAGTTCCTTTTCTAACACCTATTTCACGTAATTGAGTTCCAAGTTTTTCAACGTCAAACTTCAACTCAGCATAAGTTTTAAAATTCTCTCCAACAAAAGACAGAGCTTTATTATTTTTATACTTTTCAAAACTCGTCTGTAACATAACAGGAAGAGTCTGTTTTTTCATTTTCTTAATATTATTCATTAAGTTATATTTTTAGTTATTACTTAAGAAATTGATTGCAAATTTAATGAAATCCCACAATCCATCACCATTATTTAATTATTTAACATCTGTTAATGATTATATAAAACAACCTCTTAGTATTAAAAATGTACGAGAACACAACATATAGACTTAAAGTAACAAGATTATAAGGGGACAATATAACAATTCTTATTATAAAAGATAATGCCTAAAATCCGCAAGGAATTATCTATTATGACAAAAGCTCCATTTTAAAACATATTTATTAACAAATAAAAACATTATACCTTTTGATTATTCATCTGTTTATAAAAAATATCCTTATTTCCGTAAATCAGGATATATCTTTAATTAGTTAATATTACTATCAAAAAAAGAAAATTAAACTGCAAATTTCTTTTTTAGTATGATTCAGGTTATTATATTTGCACTCGCATTAAACAAAATACGGGTGTAGCTCAGTTGGTAGAGCATTGGTCTCCAAAACCAAGGGTCGGGCGTTCGAGCCGCTCCTCCCGTGCAAAGGTTGTCAAAAGACAACCTTTTTTATGTCTTTTAAAAAAATGCAAAAATTAATCTAATCCCTTTTTCTATTTAAATCTTAATATTTCCGGCTCACGTGGTTGAAAACTGGGAAATTTCATTGTGTTCATCTCTGCAAAATAAACTTCAAGGAAATGAGAATCTGAAGGATAGTTTGGATAAAAACCCAGCCTTAACTGCAATGTCCTAAATACAAGATTCTCATTACGAAGACGTATTCCAAATCCAAATCCTGAATAAAAATTTTGTGCAAGAATTAATTTATTTTTTGATCCGATAAAACCACAATCAAAAAATCCGAAAAAAGCTATATGAAAATCTGCAATTGCTTTTTTTTGAAAAACAACTGATTCAGAATTCAAATATAAACGTCTGTTACCGGTTATTTCATTACTATGCATTCCCCTGATACCCAGATCGTTTTTTAAATATAATTTTTCATTATCAAAACGTTTTATTCCAGTCATATAATCTATATGAACAAATTGTCTTAATTTTTGACGGCCCATTGGTATAAGACGACTTATATAACTTATGTGCGTTTCAAATAGACCCTGTTCTAATTTATTGGAATTATAAAAACTGCCCAGCCCTGCTGAAACATATAAATATGATGGACTGTAAGGGAAAAGATTACTCGTAGAAAGATAAAGATGCATATACCATCTTTTAATAAATTCATTATTATCATATCCAAAGACGAATTCGTTCAGACAACCCTTGGGTATATCTTCCGTAATTCCATAACTATAAATCAAATAATCCCTTACATAGTTTCTTTTGGAAAAACTTATACTCCCAAGAAAAAGATTTGAATTAGAATAATATTCCTTGTCCAGTAATGGGGAACGATCATAAAAATTAAGATTACAATACCTTGCAGCCAAAACAAGCTGCATCCTTTTCATAGAATTTTGTTTGTTTAATAAAAAAGCATAGCCCAGCCATGTATCACCTAATTTGTAATTTAACGGGATATCATCTGTTATTAAATCATCATAATCTATTATATTCTCTGCTCTGGTCATCCTGAAACCTGAAAGTCCTCCACCCCATTTTGTGGTAGAGAATAAAAATTCCTTATCTAAATTAAAATAAAAGCCCTCTTTTTTGTATGTATTTGAATAACCAACTGTAATATCAAAAAATCTACTACAAATATTTTTTATAGAATAAATTCCTTCTATCCCTATATGAGGTTTTTCTTCAATATTGTTAACAACTTTTAGTGTAATCTGATGACCCAAGCCAAACAGATTTTGATTATATATCTTATATGTAGCTGATTTTGTGCTACTAAAATGTCCACCAACTCCAAAAGAAAAGACATCCTTTGTTATTAGCAGAATATCAACTTTTGTTGTATCTGTTTTGTTCCCTATTGCAAAAAAACGAACATCCTCAATATATGGAAGAGAACGTATGATCCTTTCATTTTCAAGTATCTCTTTTACATTTAATTTGTCACCTTCCTTAATAAAAACGTTTTTCTTTATTCGGTTTAATCGTGTGTTTGTATGTATTCGGTTGCCAAGTCTGCCAAGTTTTGTACGTGCCACTTTTGTAGTATCCATAAAATCAGGCCCGAAAGGATCAAGTTCCTGGTAATGTATAGAAACAATCGTTTTACCTCTATTGCTCTCAAGTGTTGAATATTGAAAAGATAAAGATCTTAAGTCATCATTTTTAGAATCAGTATTTTTAAAAATCAATCCGTCAATCCAATGATGAATCTTCTTTATCTTGTTTATAGTATCCTTAGAACTTTGCTGAACCTTAATAGTAGTATCCTGTCGG
>JAENXA010000304.1 GCA_016649735.1 Prolixibacteraceae bacterium
CATATTCTTCATTCTCTCATGATAATTGGTATTAGCGTTCTTTTTTAGCCTGTTGGCAATTATCATACATACTGTTAGTGCATTGTGTCCCAGTAATGCTGAAAGTCCGTATATGGCAGAACATTCCATTTCATAATTGGTGATTTTTTCTCCTTTGAAAGAGAATGCTTCTATTTTTTTGTTTATATCAGGGTCTACTATATTTAATCGTAGTATACGTCCCTGTGGACCATAGAATCCCGGCGCAGAAATTGTTATTCCTGAATAGAATTCGTCACTGTTTATTTTTTTATACAGAGTAGGTGAGCAGCTAACGACATATGGTGTTGTTAAAAGAGAATTCCATTTAACGTATTCTTTAAATTTGTTTTCAAAGTCTTTATCAGATACATTTTCTCGTCCCTGATAGAAATTAAGAAGTCCGTCGAAACCAATTGCTTTTTTTGAAATTATATAATCATTGGTTTCCAGATTTTTTTGTAGTCCACCGCATGTGCCTATGCGTATAATATTTAATGATGTTTTTTCTTTTTTAATTTCGCGTGTTTCGAAATCAATATTGGCAAGAGCGTCCAGCTCGTTTAAAACTATGTCTATATTGTCTGTTCCTATGCCTGTAGATAGAATCGTTATTCTTTTATGGTTATATTCTCCTGTGACGGATACGAATTCCCTGTTTTGAATTCTGAATTCTTTTGTATGCAGAAATTCAGCTATCATATCAACCCTTCCCGGATCTCCGCATAATATTATATTTTTAGATAGTTGATCAGGTCTTAGATGAAGGTGAAATACACTTCCGTCGGAGTTTATTATTAATTCAGAAGAATCAATCATTTTTATTTTTTTTATTTTTATTCAATTAACAATAAAAGTAAAAAAAATATTATAAAATTGTTTATTATTCTAAAAATTGGTCAAGATCTCTTCTTTCTTTCTTTGTGGGACGTCCTGTTCCTGTTTTTCGTGGTTTGTATCCCATCTTTTTTTGCATTTCCAGAATTTCCAGATCTTTTTCCGGAGTGATGTCCACAAGGTATTTGCTAACTAATTTTGGACCCAATCTTTTTCCTGTTATTTGTAAAATACGATATGTATATGTTACAGGCGTTTTTAC
>JAENXA010000255.1 GCA_016649735.1 Prolixibacteraceae bacterium
CACTTCCGCTTGGAGAATCAGAAAATGAATTATGGTCAGCAGGAAGGGATATTAGCGAATGTCTTAATCTATCAGTAAGAGGAACGGCTGCACCGGTTCATATTAACATACCTTTTCAGGAACCTTTGCATGAATTCACTAACGAAGATCTTCCTAAGGTTAAAGTAATAGAAGAACTTTCTGTTTCAGTAAGACTGGAAACTGAATCATTAAAGAAATTAAAAACTCTTTATAATAATTCAGATAAAATTCTGATTTTGGCAGGTCAGCAAAGTTATGATTCCAAATTAGAGAACATACTTAGGAAACTATCAGAAAAAACCGGAGCTTTAGTCCTTAAAGAACATATTGCTAATTTAAATAGTTCTGATTTTTGCAGTAGCATAGATACTATTGTTTCTTCATTTTTAGAACATAATAAAGAGTTTTGTCCTGATTTGTTGATTACCTGCGGGAGACAGATTGTTTCAAAAACAGTGAAACAGTTTTTAAGGACAAATCCGCCTGCAGAGCATTGGCATCTTAGTCTTTCGGGAGCGCATAATGATACATATAAATCTCTTACACGTGTTATAAGGATGAATCCTTCAGAATTTTTTATGCAGATTATTTCTGAACTAAAGACAAAAGACAAAATATATCTAAATTGCTGGAAAGATAGAGAGCAATTAGTCAATGGTTTGCGTGATGATTTCATAAAAAAGATTCCGTTTTGTGATTTAAAAGTTTATGATATTATACGGCAATATATTCCTGAACATTCGGTTATACATCTGGGAAACAGTTCTCCTGTAAGGTATTCTCTAATTTGTGATCCTGTTAAGGATGCCTTATATTACAGTAACCGCGGAACCAGCGGTATTGACGGATGTATGTCTACAGCAGTCGGTTTTGCTTCTTCTTCTAATCTTATAAATACACTTGTAATAGGGGATCTTTCATTTTTTTACGATTCCAATGCATTGTGGAATAAATATATTGGTAAAAATATGCGAATTATACTCCTTCATAATGGCGGCGGAAACATTTTCGGTATGATAAAGGGTCCTTCTTTATCGCCTGCTTTTAAAGATTGTTTTTTAACAGGTAATGAGAAAAATGCTTCAGCTATTGCTAAAACTTTTGATCTTGATTATTTCCATGCAAAAGATAAATCTTCTTTAAAAAAATCATTGCAGAAGCTTTACATGAAGGAAAGATCAAAACCGGCAATTCTTGAAATTTTTACCGGTGATGATGTTAATTATATATATTACAGAAAATTATTCGAACATATAAAAAATAGAGAGTATGAGTGAAAAACGAAACTGGAAAACCATTAAAGAATACACAGATATTTTTTTTGATTACTTTGATGGAATCGGTAAAATTACAATTAACCGTGAAAGATACCGGAACGCATTTCGTCCTACTACCGTTAATGAAATGAGTGATGCACTGACACTTTGCAGTGAAAATCAGGATATTCGTGTGGTTGTTCTTACTGGAGCCGGAGATAAGGCTTTTTGTTCGGGAGGTGATCAGCATGTTAAAACAAAAGGGGGTTATCTTGATAAAAACGGAGTTCCGCGGTTGAATATTCTGGGCGTACAACGTCAGATTCGTAGTTTACCAAAACCTGTTATTGCAATGGTAAACGGCTATGCAATAGGAGGAGGACATGTTCTTCATCTGGTTTGTGATCTTACAATTGCCAGTGAAAATGCTATATTCGGGCAAACAGGTCCAAAGGTCGGAAGCTTTGATGCAGGGCTGGGATCTTCTTATTTGGCCAGCATAGTAGGACAGAAGAAAGCACGTGAAATTTGGTTTATGTGTCGTCAGTATTCTGCAGCAGAAGCAATGCAGATGGGTATGGTGAATAAAGTAGTTCCTTTTGATAGTCTTGAAGATGAAGTTGTAGAATGGGCAGATCAAATTAAAAAACGTAGTCCGCTGGCTTTGCGTATGACAAAGCTTGGGATGAATGCTGCACTTGACGGACAGGTTGGTCTGCAGGAATTTGCCGGTAACGCCA
>JAENXA010000234.1 GCA_016649735.1 Prolixibacteraceae bacterium
CCCCGCCCCAAAAGTAGTATCGCCTGGATATTTTACTGAAAATAATGAAGAGGTAGCTCCTTCTGATGCTATTTCCTTATTTGACGGAAAAGATTTATCCGAATGGACAGGAAGAGATGGTACACCTAAATGGACTATTCATGATGGTATGGTAACTATTAAAAAAGGGACCGGAGATATCACCACTAAGAAAGAATTCGGAGATTTTCAGTTGCATATTGAATTTATGCATCCTGCAGATATTACGGGAGATAAACAGATGAGAGGGAACAGCGGAATCTATCTTCAGGGATTGTATGAACTTCAGGTACTTGAGACTTATAATAATGACAATCATACTTATGTAAACGGACAAGCCGGAGCTATCTATACGCAACATGCTCCTCTTGTAAACCCATTACGTAAACCGGGTAGCTGGAACACCTATGATATTATTTTCACATCACCAACATTTAATAAAGACGGATCATATAAGACAAATCCCAGGGTAACTATTTTGATGAATGGTGTATTGATACAGAATAATGCTATGATATATGGAGAAACCGTCAAAAACACAGTAGTAAAAAAATTGCGTGGACCTATAAGGATACAGGATCACGGGTGTATTGTAAATTACAGGAATATATGGATTAGAGAGTTGTAATATAAAAAATCAAAAACCAATGAAAGTAAAAAAAACAAGACGGGATTTTTTGAAAACCGGAGCATTAGGCCTTGCTGGAATAACAGTCGTGCCTAATATTGTAATGGGGAAAGGTACCGGATTTAGTAGCCGTGTATCCCCAAGTGATAAACTTAATATTGCGGCAGTAGGAATTGGAGGTATGGGGAGAAGTAACATCAACAACATGGCAACGGAAAATTTTGTGGCTATGTGTGATGTGGACTGGAGCTATGCCGCAAAAACCTTCAATGATTATCCGAAGGCAAAAAGGTATAAGGATTACCGGAAGATGCTTGACGAAATGGGTAATAGTATTGATGCAGTAACAGTAGCTACACCCGACCATACCCACTGCATTATAGCATCAGATGCCATAACAAGGGGAAAACATGCATATGTTCAGAAACCTTTGACGCATACTGTGTATGAATCAAGATTGCTTGCAGCATTGGCAAAGAAATACGATGTTGCTACGCAGATGGGAAATCAGGGAGCATCCTCAAAAGGAACAACCCTGGCAATGGATTGGCTGTGGAATAATGAAATCGGAGAAGTAACAAGAGTAGATGCTAGTACTGACAGACCAATATGGCCCCAGGGATTGGAAAAACCGAAAAAACAAGACCTGATTCCAAATACATTGGATTGGGATTTATTTATCGGGCCGGCACCAATGCGTGCATATAATAGTATTTATCATCCATGGAACTGGCGTGGATGGTGGGATTTCGGAACAGGAGCTCTTGGAGATATGGCTTGCCATATTCTGCAGGTTGTCTATGAAGGATTAGATCTTAAATATCCGGAAAAAGTACAGGGAACATCAACAGTACTAATGTCTGATTCCTGTCCTACGGCAGAAAAGGTTATGTATCATTTCCCTGCACGTAAGGATTCTAAATACAAATTGAAATTACCGGCAGTAGATGTGACATGGTATGATGGCGGATTACAGCCACCAAGACCTGCAGGTGCAGAAGGAAAAAATATAGAAAACTGTACTATTTTCTACGGGACAAAGGACACTCTGATTGTTGGGTGTTACGGAAATGATCCATGGCTGGTATCAGGAAGAAAACCGAATGTACCAAAACGTCGTCGTGTAGTATCTTTAAGTCATGAACAGGACTGGATCAGGGCATGTAAGGAACCTGCCGCAAGTCGTGTAAAGACAGCGTCTGATTTTAGCCTGTCAGGACCATTTGCCGAAATGGTAGTTATGGGTGTTCTTGCTGTAAGACTTCAGGGATTAGAAAAAGAGCTTCACTGGGACGGAGAGAATATGAAATTTACCAATATAGGACCGGACGAAGAATTGAAATTCAGATTGAAGAACGACTTTTCAATTATAAACGGGGATCCAACATGGCACAATAAGGATACGGAACCGGTAAATGCGCAGGAATTTGCAGCTCATTTGATTAAACATCAGTACAGAGAAGACTGGAGCATACCTGATATGCCGATGTAAATAACTTTATATTTTTAAGAAAATGGAGAGGAACTTAACGTTCTTCTCCATTTTCTTTGTTAGTATGATTTTCCGAGTCTAATCTCAATAATGTGCTTTTGTCTTCGTACAAAAAGACACCTTGTAATATTCCCTGGAACCTCATAAGTGTTCCTCAGGCAAAAACACATTCTTATTTCCTTTGTTTTTAAAATAAGTTTCACTGTAGTATGGCAAACTTAGCAGATACAATCTGTCAAGATCATATTCCATGGTTAATCAATTTGAATAGCAGAAAACTAACAAGAAAGAAA
>JAENXA010000222.1 GCA_016649735.1 Prolixibacteraceae bacterium
TGAGTATATTTTATAAAAAGCTGTAAAATATTTACAGCTTTTTATATATTTTATCTTTACTTTTTAACGATTCTTTTCTGCAAAGTCGCGTCCTGCTCTTAGAGCATTAAGGTTCATGTTAACTATATCTTCTCCTTTACGGTCAAAAATAGCATGAATTCCGTCTTCAAGAAGTGAAAACTCAATGTCCACAAAAGGAGAAGCAGCTCCCAGCATAACCATATTTGCAGCCCTCACATTACCGGCTTTCTTAGCAATTGCATCTGCATCAATTGCAACGTAATGAGGAAGTTTCTTAATTTCATCCATAACCTTTTTTGCATCAGGATAATTTGGCACATTTACAAAAGGTGATGTATTTGTAACAACATATCCATCTTTAGACAAAAAAGGTAAATATCTTAAAGATTCCATAGGTTCTTCAGAAAGAATCAGATCTGCACATCCCAAAGGAATTAAATCTGATGCAATCGGAGTATCCGAAATACGAAGATGACTAACCACCGCACCACCACGCTGACTCATTCCATGTGTTTCTGCCTGTTTAAGGTTTAAATTTCCTTCTACAGCAGCTTTTCCTAATGCAGTAGCAATAGATAAGACTCCCTGTCCTCCCACTCCTGCCAATATAATATCTGATTTCATGCGTTTTAAATTTTATTTTTTTATTTTCTTCATACGTGCTGCTCGCTGAATACATATTCTGCGGGAAATAACAACAGAGATTCCTGTGTATGCAATTTCTTCCTGAAAAACTTTAACCATCTCAGGATGGTTTTTCTTCAGTGGTATTAATACCCTAATATGTTTGGGATCTACTCCTACTCCCGCACAAATGCTTTCCACACGCCCTGTAGCTGAAGAATCCTGCCCGCCTGTCATAGAAACAGATTCATTATCGGAAATTACAACCGTAATATTAGAATTTTCATTAACTGCATCCAGCAAACCTGTCATACCTGAATGTGTAAATGTAGAATCACCGATTACAGCTACTGCAGGGAATAATCCAGCTTCTGATGCTCCCTTAGCCATAGTAATGGAAGCTCCCATGTCCACACATGAATTAATTGCACAATAAGGAGGCAGAGCTCCCAGAGTATAACAACCTATATCAGCAAACACATGCCCTTTTTCATAAGATGCCATAACCTCATTCATTGCAACATAAAGATCAATATGTCCGCATCCTGCACATAACGCAGGAGGACGACTAACAACAAGATCAGGAATTGACATTCCTGAAGAAATACTATGTCCAAGTGCTTTACCTACAAGATCAGGACTCAACTCTCCATCACGTGGCAGTGTTCCGTCAAACTTTCCTTTTATTTTTTTATCTCGTCCCATCAAGCCTCTTACTTTCTCTTCAACAAACGGATATCCCTCTTCAACTACAAGGATTTCATCACATTCATCATCAATTTTTCTAACCTGTTTTTCAGGAACAGGATATTGTGATATTTTAAGTATTGAATAAGGACACTCACCATCCCTGAAGTTCTCCATCAGATAATTATAGGCAATTCCACTGCAGATAATTCCCAATCTTTTATCTTTTCCCGGGATATATTTATTATAACATGACTTTTCTGACAATTCTTTCAGCAAAGACTGTTTGCTAAGCAATAATTTATAGCGTTTTCTTGCAATAGCAGGTAAAAGAACAAACTGGTGGTCATCTTTAGGTAAAGACCCCTTATTCTCATCCTGACATTCGCTAAGGATTACCCCTGCACGGGAATGTGCCAGACGGGTAGTAATTCTAAGCATAACCGGCAGACCTGTCTTTTCAGAAAAAGAAAATCCTTCTCTTGCCATATCATATGCTTCCTGCTGAGAGGAAGGTTCAAAAATTGCAATTTGTGCAAAATTTCCATAAAAACGGGAATCCTGCTCATTCTGTGAAGAATGCATTGAAGGATCATCTGCTACAGCTAACATCAATCCTCCGTTTACCCCTGTAATAGATGAATTGATAAAAGCATCTGCAGCAACATTTAACCCAACATGTTTCATGCAGACCATTGCCCGTTTTCCGGCATAACTCATTCCTAAAGCTGATTCATAAGCCGTTTTCTCATTTGAAGACCATTTTCTGTGAAGATTACGTTTTATTGCAACAGGACTTGTCTGTACATATTCCAATATTTCCGTAGAAGGAGTTCCTGGATAGGCATACACGCCTGACATCCCACCGTCTATAGCACCCTGGCTAATAGATTCAACTCCCAGTAGTAATTGCTTTTGCATAATAAACTATCTGATTTGATTAATTAAACCCAAATTTAATAACTTATAAAGGAAAATACGACAAATTTTTAATCAATTGAATTATTTAACTCTTTAGTAAGGCATCAAAACTTCTTTAAGTCTTATAAAAAGAGTCAGCACCCTGATTTTTTAGTCTGCTCTTGAAACGCTTGTAAGTCCTTTTATACTTTCAAGTTTTTTGATAAGAAAAGCAAGATGTTCAACATCATTTATCAAAATTCTCAGTGTGCTTTCAAAACCGTCTTTTTCAGTATCCATAGTAAATGAACGCATCTGTATTCCAACATCCTTTTCAATAACATGTGAAATTTGTTCTACTATACCTCTGGAATTTGTTCCGGATAATATAATGGTAGCCTGAAATGATGATCTTTTCCCTGTTTTTCGCCATTTTGCAGGTACAATTCGGTAAGGATAACGTTCCTGCATCTGCTTAGCATTCGGGCAGTTTTTTCTGTGAATTTTAATTCCCTCATTGATTGTTACAAATCCAAAAATAGGGTCTCCAAAAATAGGATTACAACA
>JAENXA010000297.1 GCA_016649735.1 Prolixibacteraceae bacterium
GATCCTCATGCATTTGGATATACCGCTTTGTCACCTTGTACAATGCATGGGTGTTGGGGAAGTGCAGGTTTTAATACGCAGGGTGTAGGTATGAGTGCAACTGAAACTATTTTTAGCAGCGATAAAGCATTAGATTGTGATCCTTTAGTTGATACCGGTGTAGGGGAAAATTGTATATTCAATATAGTATTGCCGTATATAAAAACTGCAAAGGATGGAGTTAAGAGGCTTGTAAAGTTAATTCAGAAACATGGCATTTCAGAGGGATTTGGAATTAGTTTTATAGATGATAAAGAGGTCTGGTATCTTGAAACTGCATGCGGACATCGCTATCTTGCCTGTAAACTTCCTGATAAAAAGTATTTTGTTTCCGGAAACCAAAGTCGTTTTCGTAAGTATAAAAAAGATGATGATAATTATATGGCATCTGAAGATTTAATTGAATTTGCCGTGGAAAACAGTCTTTATAATCCATCTGAAGATTTTGATTTTCATAAAGTATATAGTCGCGATGTAGAAGAGGATACTACTTATAATTATCCACGTGTGTGGGGATTACAGAAATTTTTTACTCCTTCCATTGACAATGATGTGAAAATAAATAATTTTCCTGTTTACGCTGAACCTGACAAAAAGATAAGCATTTCAAAAATAAGAGAAGCTTTTCGTTTTCATTATAACGGCACAGAACATGATCCTTATTTAAATAATAATCCCGGAGAACCTTTTCGTCCTGTTTCAATTATGAGAACTACGCAGACACATATTCTGCAGGTAAGACCTAAGCTCCCTTATGCAATCGGCGAAGTAAATTATATGTGCATGGGAATGGCTGCTCTGGGTGTTTTTGTTCCTTATTATAAGGGGCTTGAAGAATATATAGAACCATATACTAAGGGCGGAACAGAATGTAGTAATGATTCTGCATACTGGAATTCAGGAAAGTACAGACTCTGGGTATGACAAATTATAACAGATATGCTCCCTTTATTCAGAGTGTTTATAATGATTTTGAATCTAAAACAGATGATAAGATGAGGAATATGGAAGAAAAGTATCTTAAATGTTTTAAAAAGGATCCCTCAAAGGCGAAACAAATGCTTAATGAGTTCAATAAAAATGTAATGCAGGAAGCGCTTGATATTACAGATAAATTAATTGAAGATTTATTTACTCGAATGACCAGTGATATTGAATCTGTTTATAAATTTCACGGAGCATAAATAATCCGTGTCTTTCGAAACTAAAAAGGAAATAAGTTTAATAAATATTTAAAAATAAAAAATATGAATGTAAGATCAGATTTAAAGGTAACA
>JAENXA010000142.1 GCA_016649735.1 Prolixibacteraceae bacterium
AACATTAATCCAGCATCCTTTTTCTGCCTGAAGAATTTCTCTAAATCCTCCAAAGCTTTTGAAGATTTTTAACATTTTTGCCTCCTTTTTTTCGTCTTTGCAGGAGGCGCAAATGGCCAACTACAACGAGGGTATTAAATTCTTTTCTTTATGATATGGGTTATCGTCCATTTAATTGTTTTTGTAATTAGCAGCGCTAAAAGTACTAAAATTTATTAAAAACAGATTCGTTTTTTTTAAAAAGATAAAACAATTTAAGGTTTACAGGTAATGCGTTGCTCTTCAAATTCATAAAAAAACCGGTACTTAAAAGGTATCGGTTTTTTTAAAAGATTAAATATTTTTTATTTAGAAGGACCCTTTTATGGTGTAATTTCCTGATCCGATATCGAATTCCTGATAATTTTCGACTTCCCTGATAGAAGAATTATTCAAATTTTTGATTTCTGACGGAAGCCGTACAACCGCAGAAGTGTTGGCAGGAATAGCGATGTTCCATGTGAATTCTTCGTCTGCTTTTGTCCACTCACTTTTTATTAATCCGTATATTGATTTATATGAAGCTTTTATGTGAGTTAGTCCTTTAGGGAAATATGGCTGCATGATAATTTTCTTGAATCCTGCTCCTTCTATATTGCATTTTATCCCGGCCAGATCTTCATAGAACCAAATGATAAGATCCCCCAGAAGCATAACATGATTTCTTGAATTCATAGCTGGATCAGCTGTGTTTCCATTCCATAGTTCCCAAATGGTAGTAGCCCCATTCTTTACCATGTATCCCCAGCTCGGATAAGTATCATTAGTTGCAATTTTATAAGCCTCATCTACCTCTCCGTATTGAGTGAGTCCTCTCATAAGTTGCTGAATTCCCAAGACTCCTGTGCTTACATGTCCCTGGAAATCCGTCTCTGTTTTTTTTATGATATTATCGAAGACTTTCTTCTCATATCCTTTTGGAACCAGTCCTAACCTTAGTGACAGAATATTCGCCGTTACTGTATTGTTTCCATACATGGCGGAATCTGCATTGAAGAATTTTTTATTATAAGCTTCTTTGATTTTTTGTGCCAGATTTATGTATTCAATAGTATCCTGATCATTACCGGATATTTTAGCATATTCGGTCATAAGGTTCAATAATTTGTAATAAGTGGTTGTACTTAATATGGCTCCGTCTGTCTTACGGGCAGGATCTTTTGAATGAATCAGATTCAAAGATTCCGGAGGCATACACCAGTCTCCGTATGTGTCTTTTTCTAAAATATAATCTTTCATGGAGACTTTTTGGATATGTTCCATGTATTTTTTCATTGACACGTAATGTTTTTTAATAGGAAGAATGTCACCGTATTGACGATAAAGCATTTGTATAGGAAGAAAATATGCAGATGGCCATGTAACATCATCATTCCATATAGTCCAGTAACGGGGTGAAACATCGGAAATGCTACCTTCAGGACTTTGTGAATCTTCAATGTCCTGCATCCATTTTTTATATAGAAGATTATTATCAAATATGAAAGCTTCTCCGCTACTTCCTGTTGCACGGTCGCCTAACCATCCTTGACGCTCATCGCGTTGAGGACAATCTGTTGGCATTCCTCTGTAATTACCTCTGATCCCCCAATATGCATTTTTATATATTGTATTAAGCATTTTATTGGAAGATTCAAACTGACCTGTAGTTTCCATTTTATCATAAAAAACTTCTCCTGTAAAATTGTTTAATTCAGGCTGGGAATTCAGTCCTGAAACTTCAGCGTAACGGAACCCGTGATATGTAAAAACAGGACGCCATGTAAAAATACCGTCTTTTGCAGGAGTATATATATCCGTTACTTTTGCTTCCCGCAAATTATCCATATAGAGAGTATTGTCTTTTTTTAGGCTTTCGGCAAAACGAATGGTTATTGGATGATTTTTCTCACCATTTAATTTTATTTTTAACCAGCCAACCATATTCTGTCCCATATCAATTATATATTTCCCTCCTGAAATCGGAAAAACTTTGATAGGAGTAATGGTATCCTGAATTGCAATATTGGGATTGGGCTGCGATGTTAACTTTCCTTTGGGACTTTCCATTATGTCAACTATTTTCCATGAACTGTCATTATAAGAATTTGTATCCCAACCTGTTATTTCCTTGCGGGCATCATATTCTTCTCCGTCATATTCATTGTTGGAAATAATCGGACCTTCAGAAGTTATTTTCCAGTCTTTATCGGAAATTATTTTTGTCATTGTTCCATCGGTATATTCAATTTCCAGCTGGGCAAGTAAACGGGGTAATCCAAACATTAGCGTTTTACCGGGACGAAGTCCGAAGAATCTTCCGTTTCCCAGTTCAACTCCTATGGTATTTTTACCTGTCTCTAATAAATCAGTTACCTCATAAGTGTTATAATAAACACGTACAGGATACCACGAAACTGTAGGCGATAAAATATCATCCGAGACAGACTTTCCGTTTAAAAATGCTTTGTATAGTCCCAGTCCGGAAATATATAGCATGGCTCTTTTTATGCTTTTTTCTGCGTTGAATGTTTTACGCAAATAACGTGCGGCAAGTCTGGTGTTGCCTTCATCTGTTTCCTTTGGATTAGACATAGCGTTTTCTCCTATCCATTTGGCTTTCCATTCAGAGTCATCAATAGACATTGACCAATGACCTATATCACTCCAGTCTGTTTTTCCCTGATTAGTGCAGATTTTTACTCTCCAGAAGTATGAGGTTCCCTGTTTTAATGGTTCTCCTTTATAATCAATCCATACGGACTGGTTACTCTTTACTTTTCCTGAGTTCCAGATAAGATTTTTTTCTTGCTTAAGGTTAGCTTCGTCTTTTGCTATTTCAACTTGATAAGACGTTTGTTCTAGATTGTTTTGATCTGTAATGATTTGCCATGAGAAACGGGGCGTTTTATTACTCACTCCCATAGGATTTTTCTGCATTTCTACTTTTAGGGACTTTATCTTAATGGTTCCCTTGTTTGTACACTGAACAAATGTCACTGCAAGGATAAAAAGGAACCCTAAAATAAATGATGATTTTTTCATAATGTTAAACTTTTGATGATTTAATTAAATTATTTTTGTATAATAAGAAATAAAAGTACGAAATATTATTAGCATTTATTTTACTGCTATTTTTTTTGGGATTTTTCCTATATTGCCCAGTATAAGTAATCTAAGCAATAAAATGGAACATGATGTATTTTTTTCAGTCAGAAGGAACTTTTTATGGTATAAGTTTGTGATTCGATATTGAATTCCTGGTAATCTTCGATTTTCTTAATTGAAGAATTCTTCAAATTTTTTATTTCAGAAGGAAGTCAGACAACCGCAGAAGTGTTGGCAGGAATAGTGATGTTCCATGTAAAATTTCCGTTTGCTTTTGCCCACTCACTTTTTATTAATCCGTATATTGATTTATATGAAGTTTTTATGTGAGTTAGTCCTTTCGGGAAATATGGCTGCATGATAATTTTCTTAAATCCTGCTCCTTATATATTGCATTTTATACCGGCTACCCCTCACGTTCTTCACGTTGTGGGGAGTCGCTTGGTAATCCTCTGTAATTTTCTCTGATACCCCAATCGGCATTTTTGAATATTTGGTTTATTAATTTACTAACATTTCCTGGTTGATAAGATATTGAAACTAATTCGAATATAGTTTTTAGTCTAAGATATGTAACTTTGTATAGCTTATAAAAAATTATTGGAACCCTTTGACTAATGCTCATATGTACAATTGGATGGATTGTGTAAGGTATAGAAATAAAAAGACTCATGCTCCGATAGAAGCAGGATATAGTCATTCAATTGCCAATATTATGGTTAATAGTCAGGAGAAAAAGGTAGATGTATTGATTGACGGAATGTTGTTTACCTCATATATTTATCCTGAAGAGGTGAAGAATCCGGTATTGTGGACGATTGTATCTTCCTGTGTAGATACAGTAACAAGATGTTTTTCGATGTTAAAGAAGTCAGGGGAACGAACAGATCATTCTCATCATGTAGGTATGTGGTTAAACTACGAGAATGTTAACGGATTGGATTTATGGAACAATTCAGAAGCGATACCATTAGATAGGAGAGATCACTACGGTAAATATATCAACGTAGCATAGAAAAAGCGGAAAGCGGAAAAGGTAAAGGTGTTTTGTCCTTAGTCTGTGACCGGGATGCTCCACATAAAGAAGTACTGCTAAAGAAAGGAGAAATTTTGACATTTAGATATCGATTTGTATTGGCAGATGGTAATTTGATAGATGAAAAAATCAACAAAATTGCCGATGAATATTCGGATATAAATGATTGATTTTATTAGAAAACGATATATTTAAGAGAGAGGGTGTCAATTTGTTTTGGTACCCTCACTTTGTAAAAATAAACAGGATATAACTAAAATTCTGTTTTGATATATTTTTAATTAAATTTAAGGTTTAATCAGAAGAAAAACTCATACATATGCAAAAGTTTTTTGTTTTCAATATACTTTTTTTTGTAATTTGTTTAAATGCCTATTC
>JAENXA010000152.1 GCA_016649735.1 Prolixibacteraceae bacterium
CTGTTGTAGGGTTTATTTCTCATATGGATACATGTCCTGATTTTTCAGGAGAGAATGTAAAACCGCGTATCATAAAATATCAGGGAGGAGATATTATTCTTGAAAATAATGTTGTTATTTCTCCAAAACAATTTCCCGAGATAGAAAATTATATAGGGGAGGATATTATTACTTCTGATGGAAATACTTTACTGGGTGCAGATGACAAAGCAGGTATTGCTGAAATTATTACTGCGATGGATTTTTTGTTGCATAATCCTGAGATAAAACATGGAAAAATAAAAATTTGTTTCACTCCTGACGAAGAGATAGGACGCGGAGCAGCTCATTTTAATGTGAAAAAATTCGGAGCTGATTTCGCATATACTCTGGACGGAGGTGAAATTGGCGAGCTGGAGTATGAAAATTTTAATGCTGCAGAGGCTGTTGTTACTATACATGGTAAAAGTGTACATCCCGGTTCATCTAAAGATAAAATGATTAATGCTATTCATGTGGGAGAGGTTTTTGATAGTTCCCTGCCTGAGCGGGAACGTCCCGAACATACAGAGGGCAGAGAAGGTTTTTATCATTGCATATCTTTTGAAGGTACAGTGGATGAAACTGTTTTGTATTATATTGTCCGTGATCATGATCGTTCTGTTTTTGAGACCCGTAAAGAAAAGGTAAATCATATATGTAACCGGCTTAATGAAAAATATGGAAAAGGGACGGTTACTGTGGAGCTGAAGGATCAGTATTACAATATGCGTGAGAAAATAGAACCTGTTATGTTTATTGTTGATCTGGCAAAAGAATCCATGGAAGAGCTTGATATTAAACCAATAATTGATCCTATTAGAGGAGGAACCGATGGAGCTATTCTTTCTTTTATGGGACTGCCTTGTCCGAATTTGTTTGCAGGCGGACATAATTTTCACGGTCCCTATGAATATGTTCCCATAAATTCTATGAAAAAAGCTGTTAGTGTGGTTATACGTATAGCAGAAAAAATAGCTAAAAAAGATGTATGAATCTTTTAAGAAATATCTGAGAGATACAAATCTTTTTTTCCCTGAGGATAAAATTATACTTACTGTAAGTGGTGGAGTGGACTCTATGGTTATGCTTTATCTTTTTCAAAAGATGGAGTATACTTTTGTAGTGGCTCATTGTAATTTTCACTTGCGGGGAGAGGAATCAGACGGAGATGAGAAGTTTGTTCGTGAGTATTGTGATAAAAATAATCTGAAGGTGTTTGTAAAACATTTCGATACGCGTGGTTATGCTTCTGAAAACGGAATTTCCATTGAGATGGCTGCAAGGAATTTAAGATATGACTGGTTTTCACAATTATTAAAGGAGCTTTCGTTTACATGGATTGCAACGGCTCATCATCAGGATGATCTTCTTGAAACTATGCTTATTAATCTAAGTCGTGGTACAGGAATTCGAGGTTTGACAGGAATTGCAGTGAAAAGCGGGAATATTGTTCGTCCTATGCTTTTTGTTAACCGTCATCAAATACTTCAATTCTCTGAGAGAGAAAATATTCCTTTTAGAAATGATTCGAGTAATGATGATATATATTTCCAGAGGAATAGAATTCGTCATATTATTCTTCCGGCTTTTGATAAGTTGAATCCGCTTTTCCGTAAAAATGCGCTGAGAACTGCCGGAATATTGGACGATACCGAAACGATTTTTAAACAGAAGATTGAAGAGGAAAAGAGAAATATTTTTGAATATGAAGGACAGTCTGTTCATATTCCTATAAGGAGTCTGGAGAAACTAAACCCTTTGTCTACTTATTTATTTGAGTTTTTACGCCCTTATGGATTTAATTCAATTCAGGTGGATGAAATATGTCAGTCGTTTTATTCTGAGGCGGGAAAATGTTTTTATTCATCTTCTCATCGTCTGGTGAAGGACAGACTTGATCTTATTTTAACGGGCAGGGTTAATTTAGTCTCTGACCGTTTTTATATTGAGAAAGATGTCTCTGTTATAAGTACGCCTGTTTCTTTAAATATGGATGTCATAAATATTGACTCTGCTTTTGTTTTATCAAGAAATAGTGATGTAGTTGATTTAGATATGGATTTGCTGAATTTCCCACTTATTTTAAAAAGATGGGAGGGAGGAGAGTATTTTCGTCCTCTTGGTATGAGTGGATTTAAAAAGCTAAGTGATTTTTTTACTGATGAGAAGATGTCTATTCCTGAAAAAGAAAATATATGGATATTATATAGTGGTAAAAATATAGTATGGGTTATAGGTAAACGTGTGGACGATCGTTATAAAATTACAGCACAGACAAAAAAAGTTTTAAGAATTACAATTA
Source organism: Prolixibacteraceae bacterium (assembly GCA_016649735.1). GTDB lineage: Bacteria > Bacteroidota > Bacteroidia > Bacteroidales > Prolixibacteraceae > JAENXA01. Next base: position 2,324 of record JAENXA010000152.1, read on the forward strand.
ATCCCGGGTCTTTGTCTGTCTGAAAGACTGTATAAATTATAAATTTGCACTAAAATATTGGTTTCTAATTATTTAATGCTTATTTATTGATGTGAATCAGAAATATCCTGATTTTAGTTAATAATAGCTTTGGTGACCATTTTCCAGAATCTTGATAAGAATTTTCTTCCATTTTTACCTGTACGTTCGTAATAGCTGGCAGAAATATCACGCGGTGAAAATTTATATTTTCTCCCATTTTCTTCATAAAGTTCTGATATCTCAGGATGAAATTGAACTGCGAATACATTTGGATATTTTCTGGATTTAATGCTTTCAATTACTTTACCATCCAGAGAGCGTGCTGTGATGTCCCAACAGTCTTCAAGGTTTTTTATGGCCTGGTGGTGAGAACTTATCATAGGTGGAGTAACATTGGTTCTTTTCCATTTTAATTTTTTCATAAGAAATCCGTTGATTTCAAGCCTTATAGGGTGGAAGCTTGCAGACATTAATTGTGAATTGTCAAAAATATCCTGCCAGTAATTTCTATGCAGGTTTTCCTGATTTATCTGAACTGTCTCCTGAATTGATTCTGATTTATACAATTCGGAAGGAATATCCTGTATCATAGATCCTCCTGTGGCAACATTCATGATTTCCATGCCGTTGTCTATTCCAATGATAAAATATTTTGGGTTTCTTTCGAGAAAGGGGGTGAAATTGTGATTGTTAGTATTCCCTAATAAATGGAAAACTAAAGATAATTCAAATAAATTTTTTTGAGGATCGGTAACCTCAGATCCAGTGTTTTTTTCTCCATATAAAATAGGCTGAATGTCAGTTTCTTCGCCCCATATAAACAGGCCTTTACTCTGATTGAACATTATATCAAAGTTATTTGTAAGATTATTGGGACCAAAAATATTTTCATTTGTTAATGTTCCCGTTATTCGTTGCATATGAAATTTAATAAGATGATTATCCCTGATGTATCTGATACTCTGAGTGTAATCATATTTTTCTGAAAAGAAGTATATTCCTATTATTTCATATTTTCCTGCATATAGAATTTCATTATTTATGAGGTAGTTTAACCGTTCTATATTTTGGATTGTGGGACTGGTCATCAAAATATAAGATTTAGACGGATCGTAATCTGTGTTAAAAAAATCCTGTGATATTGCGTGTTTTGGAAGTAAAAAGACAAAAGATATAAATAAAAAATATAAAAATAAATCTTTCTTATTTATCATATGTTTAAATCTTTATTTTATTACAGAATATTTATTATTTGACTATAATTCAATTTAATTTATGCAAATTGAATAAATAATTATACGTTAAATTTATGAATTTTTTTTATCAGGGACAACTAAATTGAGTAAGAAGTTTTTCTCTGCTGAGAAAGGTGTCAGATAAAAAAAAGGTCTCCGTATGGAAGACCTTTTTTTATCGTAAATTATGATTTTATATTCTTTTTTCTTTAATTCTGGCTTTTTTACCTGTAAGCTTACGTAAGTAAAATATTCTTTTACGTCTTACAACACCTTTTTTGTTAAGCTCAATACTGTCGATGAACGGAGAAAACATTGGAAAGATACGTTCAACTCCAATATTATTGGATATTTTACGTACTGTAAAGGTTTTCTTTGTTCCTTCTCCTTTTATCTGCAAAACAACACCACGATAATCCTGGATACGTTCTTTGCTTCCTTCTTTAATTTTGTAGTGAACAGTTATTGTATCACCGGCACCGAAATTCGGTAAATCCTTTTTTTCAACAGCAAATGCGTTTTCTGCTACTTTTATTAAATCCATTTTTCTAAAGTTTTAAAGCAATATTATATTTTTCCTTATGATATAAGAGATTGCAAATTTTATGCAAAAGTATAAAAATAGTTGTTCCCTGCAAAAATTAATGTCATTTATATTTAGTTTATTCTTTTGTAGTTTCCTGTTTTACCTGTTTTTAGTTTCTCTATTTTTTACACCCATTTCTTTAGCCATAATACATGCAAGAATGTTTCGTTCCTCATAAGGGGTAACGGCAATTAGCAAAGCTGCTTTGTATACGCCTGCATTATGTA
>JAENXA010000208.1 GCA_016649735.1 Prolixibacteraceae bacterium
AAATTCTGTCTATCATAATTATTTCCAAAATAAATTATGTTATTGAAAACTTTCTTGGAAAAGTGGCTGATTTAAGATAAATTTTCTTGGATAAATGGAAATAATACTTCATATTTACATTGGAAAAGTGGAAATGTTTTATTTTTTCTTTGTTAAAATAAGAAAATCATGTTGAAAAGAAAAATTGATAGTTACATTAAACAATCTTCAGAAAGTAATGACTGTTCAGCAGGATATTATTCGTTTGTATAAACGAGATATAGCTCAATACGATCCTAAAAATAAATTATATATCTAAGAAATCTTCAATTTGATTCCACCAGAATTAAATGCAAAGAATAAACGGTTCATTTTGAAGCGTCTGAACGAAAACGCAAAGCTTGAACGCTATCAGAATAGTTTTCTTTGGTTGAAGAATGCCGGTGTAGCTTTACCTGTGTACAATAGTATTATATTTATAGAAAAATTGAATATTACAATTTAAATCTAACTCCCAAAACTATAGATAACTACTTATAATTTTCGATATCTATATTGTTAATTTAATGCGTGCTCTAAAGGATGCACTAAATTTCCTTCTTTTTGTTTTCATAATATCACTGTTAAAATTAAATAATTTCTACTTAAACAGTGGTCCTATTTTTGGGGAATTATCATAATATCAAGAAATTGAAAAATAAAAGGCAAACAAAGCAAAGATGAAAATTACAAAAACTAAAAAACGGTGGGGTGTCATTTTGTTATTGCTGACCATCATTGCAATATTATCTTTTTATCCGTTGCCACCACAAGCTCCTATCCAATATTACGATAGGGGGAGTAGTGTATTGAAAACGGAAAAAGTGGCTGCGGAAAAGTGGCTGGTTTGGTTGTATAATAATCCGGTTGGCCAGGCAACATTATGGATACTGGTAAAAAGAAAGTTGGTTTCGTCTATTTATGGGAATATGATGGATAGTCCTTTATCGACAAAGAAAATACAGCCTTTTGTAGAAGAATTTGATATCGACATGAGCTCTGCCCAAAAACAGAAGTTCAACTCTTTCAACGATTTCTTTACCCGGAAACTAAAGAATAATGCCAGACCGATAGATACCAACTCAACTATTACAGTGTCGCCTGCCGATGGAAAAATACTGGCATACGAAGATATCAGTAACAACGATTTTATTATTAAAGGCTATCGATTCGATATTTTATCATTTTTGAATAATGATGACCTTGCTAAAAAATATAATGATGGTTCACTGGTGATAATTAGGCTTGCTCCTTTTGATTACCACCGTTTCCATTTTCCCATTAGCGGAAAAGCATCACCAACTACTCGGATTGACGGCGATTATTATTCAGTCAATCCACTTGCTTTGCGCAAAATAATTGAAATATTCTGCCTAAATAAAAGGGAATTTACCATCATTTCAAATCCTTTATTTGGAGATGTTGTTATGGCAGAGGTAGGAGCAACAATGGTAGGAAGTATCTTACAGACTTATACAGGTAATTTTGTAAAAAAAGGGGAAGAAAAAGGATATTTTAAATTTGGAGGTTCTTCGGTAGTTTTGCTATTTGAAAAAGACAAAATCCGTATCGATAACGATTTATTGATTAATACTTTAAATGGTTATGAAACTTCTATCAAAGAAGGAGAAAGAATTGGTGTATCGATAATTACACCATAATAGTATTAAATCTGTTGAAATTATAAAATACAGAGAAAAATATCAGGTTATTACTAAACGATTGGTTAGTTTAATAATATAAATAGAAATACGACATTGATAAAATAGCTGCTGAATTAGCTGTAGAACGTGGCTACTCGGAGGCCATTTAAGAAGGAAGGCTGAAAATGAAAAGGATACTTCTGTCTCCACACCTAAAAATATAAAATTACTTTCAGAGATAAGAGATTTATTAAAAGAAAAACGATCTTGATAAAATTATACTAAAAGACCCACGCACCGTTAACTATAATTAATAACATTATTTAAAATAAATGTACATGGATAATAAAGTTAAATATTCCGGACTAATTCGTTGGGGAATTATTGGATGTGGTAATGTGACTGAAGTTAAAAGTGGACCCGCCTATCAAAAAACAGAAGGGTTTCAACTAATAGCTGTAATGAGAAGAGATGCAGAAAAAGTGAAAGATTATGCAAAAAGGCATGGCGTTAAAAAATATTACACTAATGCAGAAGAATTAATTAATGATGATGAAGTTGATGCAATATACATAGCAACTCCTCCGGATACACATATGTATTATGCTCTCAAAGTTGCTGAAGCAGGAAAACCTTGTTGTATTGAAAAACCTTTAACGCCTTGCTATAAAGATAGTTTTACCATATATGAGTCATTTAAAAATAAGCAAATTCCATTATTTGTTGCCTATTACAGACGTTCTTTGCCACGGTTCAATCAAGTAAATACATGGTTAAAAAACAAGAATATTGGTGAAATCAGACATGTCAGTTGGCAATTGAGCAGAATGCCTAACGATATAGATTTGACAGGAAAGTATAATTGGCGTACAGACCCTAAGATAGCTCCAGGTGGTTATTTTGATGATTTAGCAAGTCATGGAATTGACTTAATAATTTATCTTTTAGGAAACATAAAGAACGTATTCGGTATTAGCCTTAATCAGCAACATCTGTATTCGGCTAAAGATGCTGTTACTGCATGTTGGTTACATGAAAGTGGAGCCACAGGAATAGGTGTTTGGAACTTTGGTTGCGATCATAATGAGGATCGGGTTGAAATATTTGGCAGTAAAGGTAAGATCGAATTTTCCGTTTTTAAAGAAGAGCCGTTAATATTAAGTTGTAATGATAAACAAGAGAAGGTATTTATTGAGAACCCTAAAAATATACAGCTTTATCATGTTGAAAATATGAAAAAACAACTTTTGGGTAAAGATTATGTTCATCCTTCAAGTGGTTATACTGCAATCCATACTAGTTGGGTTATGGATAAAATACTTGC
>JAENXA010000015.1 GCA_016649735.1 Prolixibacteraceae bacterium
ACTGTTATGGAAGCAGCTGATAAAATAAAGGATACTGCCAATTCACACGGACGTATTTTCTTCATAGAAGTAATGGGAAACAAAGCAGGGAGACTGGCATTAAACAGTGGCATTGCAGTTGGAGCTGAAGCAATATTGATTCCTGAAACTAACGAACAGGAAAAAGCAATGAAAAATTTCCTTGAAAAAGGATACAAAGAAAAAGACCGTAGCGGACTTATTCTCGTTGCAGAGGCAGGGAAACCGGGACGCACTATAGAAATTGCAAAAAAAGTAGCACAGGATTATCCTTATCTTGAAGTCAGGGTTTCTATTCTGGGACATATTCAGAGAGGCGGTTCTCCTACTGCTAAAGACCGTATTGTAGCTACAAGAATGGGGGTCGCTGCAATAGATGCTCTTCTTGACGACCAGCAAAGCATTATGATAGGGCTCATAAAACACAACGTAATTGTTCACGTTCCGTTTAGCAAGGCAATTCAGAAGGAAAAAGAAATCGACGAGGATCTTCTGAGGATACTTAAAGTAATAAATATTTAAAAAATACATACAGATCTTTTTTAAAAAACATCAGGAAAATTTCTGATGTTTTTTTTATTATGCTGAACAACTAAAAACAAAGAATAAACAACCAAAGGATAAAAGAATTAATGAATTCTCTTTCGTTTTCTCTATCTTTATCATTTTAAAAAACAGCATACAATTGATATATCACTATGGAATATAAATTTTGGGAAATAGAGCCTAAATGGCAAAATTACTGGGAAAAAAACAAAACATTTAAAACGGGTACTGACATTTCGAAGCCTAAATTCTATGCACTTGATATGTTTCCTTATCCGTCAGGAGCAGGATTACATGTAGGACATCCCGAAGGATATACGGCAACAGATATTGTCAGCCGTTATAAACGAATGAAAGGATTTAATGTTTTACATCCCATGGGATGGGATGCTTTCGGACTTCCCGCAGAACAATATGCCATTCAGACAGGAACTCATCCTGCCGTCACCACAAAGAAAAACTGTGACAATTTCCGTCGTCAGATTAAAGCCCTGGGCTTAAGTTACGACTGGGATCGTGAAATTAACACAACAGACCCAAAATATCTAAAATGGACACAATGGATCTTTACAAAACTGTATAATACGTGGTATGACGAAAAGACAAGTAAAGGACGTCCAATATCAGAACTTCCTATTCCTGACGATATCAAAAAGCAGGGTAAAGAAGCCGTAAAAAAATACGTTGGAGAAAAACGGCTTGCCTATTACGATAAAGCACAGGTGTGGTGGTGTGAACACTGTAAAACAGTTTGTGCCAATGAAGAAGTCTTAAGTGACGGATCACACGAAAAATGCGGAAATCAGGTTCACCGTAAACATCTTAAACAATGGTTGCTTCGTATACCACTTTATGCACAGAGACTTCTTGACGGTCTGAACGAACTGGACTGGCCTGCAGGAGTAAAAGATATGCAAAGAAACTGGATTGGTAAATCAACGGGAGCAGAAGTTGATTTTAAAATAGCTGATCTGGATGAAAAATTAAAAGTCTATACAACACGTCCGGACACACTATTCGGAGCCACATACATGGTAGTTTCTCCTGAACATCCAATGATTTCAGAACTGGTCACTGATAAACAAAAAAAAGAAGCTGAAGAATATATAAAAAGTGCCTCTTTAAAATCAGATCTTGACCGCACAGAACTTGCAAAAGAAAAGACAGGTGTCTTTACCGGACGCTATGCCATTAATCCTGTAAACGACAAAAAGATACCTATATGGATAGCAGACTATGTTCTTATGGGTTACGGTACAGGAGCGATTATGGCTGTGCCTGCACATGATACCCGTGACTTCGAGTTTGCCGAAAAATTTAAAATTCCTGTCATTTGTGTTCTGGAACCAAAAAACACAGATGCTGAAACACATAAAAAAGTTTTAGAAGGGAAAGCATGCTGGATAGAAAACGGAATATACATTAACTCTTGCAATGAAAAAACAGGACTTAATCTTAACGGACTAAATAAAGAACAGGGAATCAAAAAAATGATTGCTTGGATGGAAGAAAAAGGAATAGGTAAAAAGACTATCAACTTTAAACTGCGTGACTGGTTATTTAGTCGTCAGCGATACTGGGGAGAACCATTTCCTGTAATTCACTGGGAAGACGGAGAGGTTACACTCGATGAAAACTTACCGGTAACATTACCTGAACTTGATAAATTTGAGCCCGGAGAAGGAGGCGAATCTCCACTTTCGCATGCTACAGACTGGATTAACGTAACCGATAAAAATGGCAGAAAAGGTCGTCGTGAAACTAATACCATGCCACAATGGGCAGGATCATGTTGGTATTATCTTCGTTATATTGATCCAAAAAATGACGATGAAATTTTCAGTAAAAAGAAAGAAAAATACTGGATGCCTGTAGATTTATATATCGGAGGAGCCGAACATGCTGTATTACATTTACTTTATGCACGTTTCTGGCACAAAGTACTGTTTGATCTGGGTATCGTTTCGACAAATGAACCTTTCCATAAACTTTTTAATCAGGGAATGATTCTGGCATTTGCCTATGAAACAAAATTAGGGGCAAAAGTTACTTCAGACATAGTTATAAAAAAGGATGACAAATTCTTTCATAAGGAAACAGGTGAAGAATTGAATCAAATTGTAGCAAAAATGTCTAAGTCTCTTAAAAATGTAGTTAATCCTGATGATGTAATAAAAGACTTCGGTGCTGACTCTCTAAGACTATATGAAATGTTTCTGGGACCTCTTGATGCGACAAAACCATGGTCTGAAAAAGGAGTTAAGGGTGTTTACGGTTTTTTAGGCAGAGTATGCCGATTCTTTGGAGATCAGTGTAATATTACAGAAGATAAGGAAGATCCTAAAATTCTGAAACTCTTAAATCAGACAATTTTCAAAATTGAAAAAGATATAAAAGATTTAAAATTCAATACTGCTATTTCTGCCCTGATGGTTTTAAATAATATGTCCATTAAAAAAGGAAAAGTAACTAAAAAGACAGCTGAATCATTTATACTTATGCTATCTCCCTTTGCTCCTCATCTGGCAGAAGAATTATGGCAACAATATGGTCATTCAAAATCCCTGGCTCATGAGCCATGGCCTATGGCTGATGAATCTCTGATTAAGGAAAATGTTTATGATTATCCTGTTTCCTTTAATGGAAAGCTTCGTTACAAATTAAATCTTGCAATAGATCTTTCCAGAGAAGATATTGAAAAAGAAATTTTAAAAAATGAAATTTCTCAGAAATGGTTAAAAGGTAATGCACCTAAAAAAATTATTATAGTACCGGGAAAAATTATTAATGTGGTAATATAATTTTGTTGCTGATCTGGTTTTAACAGAGATACAAAGTCAGGATTAAAATACCCTTAACCATTATGAATAAGGAAATATTATTAAAAACAAAAAGTCTGATTAAAGATTATCTCAGTATCAGTTTCGGCATGACAATATATGTTTTTTCATGGGTCCTTTTATCAACAAATCTCCGGGACGTGGAGTTACTATTTTAAACGGTACAGGATGGTATACTAAAAAGAATGTAAAAATAATTATGACAGTAGTCAGAAAAAGAGAATCAAGTATAATATTCAGAAAAATAAAAGAGTTAGATCCTAATGCTTTTATTTCAATGGGTAGTGTAATGGGTGTTTTCGGAGAAGGATTTGATAGCATCAAATTCTAATTTACGAAATACAAATTAATTAAATAAATTCCTGTGTTTTTTATTATCCGACTGTGTTTTTTTTAATTTTGCGATTACATTTTTTATAGAGAAAAAACATATAGTTTATCCCCTTTTAATAAAAAGCTTTATTTACCTTTTAAAAAAAATTCAACTGATGCAATTTAACAAAGACAAAAAAAAATACCTAATTTTAATACTTCTATTAATTTTAGTAATCATTTTTCTTATTATTTTTTTTCGGAATACAATAAATAAAAATACCGAAAATAAATCTGCGTTAGAAGAAAAAAAGGAATTAAAAGAACTGAAAATTCCTAATAAAAAATTCGGTATTTGTATAGATTCTTTTAATGTTGAAAACACAAAAGTTAAAAGAAATGAAAATCTTTCTGCACTGCTTTTACGAAAAGGAATTTCTTATTCAACCATTGATAAAATAGACAAAATATCAAAACCTATATTCGATGCACGAAAAATCAGAAAAAATCAACCATGTTTTTATTTATACAGTAAGGACAGTCTAATGGAACTGGAATATTTTATATATAAAATAGACCCTGTTGAATATTTAGTATATAAGCTTAAAGACAGTCTTTCTGTATATGCAGGAGAGCTCCCCGTTACACATAAAATAAAAACAGCTTCAGGAATTATTTCAAATTCCTTATGGGCATGCATGGAAAAAAATGATATTAACCCAATTCTGGCACTTCAGCTTTCAGAAATATATCAATGGACAATAGATTTTTTCGGAATCAAAAAAGGCGACAAATTTCGCATTATTTATGAAGAAAGCTATATTGAAGGGAAACCAGTGGCAATTTCAAATATTTATGCCTGTGAATTTCAGAATATGGGAGAAAACAATTATGCCTTTTTATTCACTCAAGATAGTATCCCGGATTATTTTGACGAGAAAGGAAACAGCTTAAAAAAAGCATTTTTAAAAGCACCTCTGAAATTTTCCAGAATTAGTTCACACTTTACTTTTCACAGATATCATCCTATTTTAAGAATAACACGCCCCCATTTAGGCGTTGATTATGCTGCACCCAAAGGAACTCCTGTTCATTCTATTGGAGATGGCATAATAACCCGAAAAGGTTACCAAAAAAGAGGAGGAGGAAATTATATGTATATAAAACATAACTCTGTATATACAACCAGTTATATGCATTTAAATAATTATGCCAGTGGAATTCATACTGGGGTAAGGGTTCATCAGGGTCAATTAATTGGTTATGTTGGTATGACAGGTTTGGCCACAGGACCTCATCTTGATTTTAGAGTCTATAAAAATGGAAAACCTATGGATCCACTTAAGGTAAAATCACCTCCCGTAAAACCGGTGAGCAAAAAAAACATGACTGCTTTTCTATCTTTAAAAGACTCTTTGACAACAGAATTAAATAAGATAAATTTCGATTTATAGATTGGTTGCCTGAAATAGACAACCAATCTATTATTTTATTTCATCAAAGTTTTTTCTATCACCTGTGGAAAATATTTATATTCCAGTTTGTGCACTTTTTGTGCCACAATTTCAGGAGTATCCTCAGGCGATATATCACATTTAGCCTGAAAAATAATCTGTCCCGAATCATAATGATTATTCACAAAATGAATTGTAATACCGCTTTCCTTTTCTTTATTTTTAACTACACTCTCATGCACATGTGCTCCATACATTCCTTTACCACCATATTTAGGCAATAATGCAGGATGAATATTCACTGTCGTGAATTTCTCAGTTAAATAATCCGGAAAAAGCCATAAGAATCCGGAAAGAACAATCATGTCAATTTTCCTTTCTGTTAAAGTTTTTTGAATCTCCAGACTTTCATATAATGTCTTTTTGTCAAAAACAAAAGTCTTAATACCAAATTTTTTTGCTCTTATTAACACATAAGCATCCTCATTATTAGACCATAACGAATCTACAATAACAGACTTCTTTTTACTAAAATACTCTATAATATTCTGAGCATTAGTCCCTGATCCTGAGGCAAATATAACTATTTTTTTCATTTTATGTTTTTTTTGAAAATTCGACTATTTTGTTCTATAAATATAGCCTAAAAAGAAAAAAGATACACTAAAAACGTTATTTATCCATTTTTTCTTTGAAAAATCATATGTAAATTTATTACTTTGCACCGATTTAAAAAAATATAATTAATTATTAATTTAAAATTATAATTATGACTGGAGCTGAAATCTCAGACAAAGTAAAAGCAATAATTGTTGATAAGTTAGGTGTTGATGCAAATGAAGTAACAAATGAAGCATCTTTCACAAATGATCTTGGAGCAGATTCTTTGGATACAGTAGAACTAATCATGGAATTTGAGAAAGAATTTGATCTGGCTATTCCTGACGAACAGGCTGAAAAAATCACAACAGTCGGTGAAGCCATCAAACATATCCAAAGCGAACTTGAAAAGAAATAATATTAACAACAATTTTTTATGGAATTAAAACGGGTAGTTATAACCGGTCTCGGAACTATAAATCCGTTAGGTAATTCTATTGAGGAATATTGGAAAGGATTAAAAAATGGGGTAAGTGGAGCAAGCACCATCACAAGAATGGATATTAGTAACCACAAAACCCATTTTGCATGCCAGGTAAAGGACTTCGACGCTACTTTATATATGAATAAAAAGGAAGCTCGTAAGTGTGATTTGTATTCTTTATATGCAATCGCTGCAGCACAGGAAGCATTTAATGATTCCGGAATAAATCTGGAAACATTAAACAAAGAACGTGCAGGAGTAATCTGGGGTGTTGGAATTGGAGGAGGAGGAACTTTTTTCGATGAAGTAAGAAGTTTTAATCCTGAACATCCAAAAGTAAATCCATTTTTTATTCCCAAGATTATTGCCAACATGGCGGGCGGATTAATTTCCATCCGATTTGGATTAAAAGGTCCAAGTTTTACAACTGTTTCAGCTTGCGCTTCTTCTTCTCATTCTATGATTCAGGCTTATAACCTTATCAGACTTGGGAAATCAGAAGTGTTTATTACAGGAGGATCTGAATCAGCTGTTAATAATGTAGGACTTAGCGGATTTAACTCTATGCGTGCTATTTCAACACGCAATGATGACCCATTAACAGCATCCCGTCCTTTTGATAAGGACCGTGATGGATTTGTTATAGGAGAAGGTGCAGGAGCACTTGTCTTCGAAGAATATCAACATGCTATTGACAGAGGCGCTAAAATTTATGCCGAAGTAGTCGGTGAAGGAATGTCAAGTGATGCATATCATATGACAGCACCTGACCCGGAAGGCAGAGGCGCCGTTCAGGTTATGAAAGAAGCCATTAATGATGCCGGTTTAAAACCCGAAGACATCGGTTATATCAATTTACATGGTACATCTACTCCATTAGGAGATTTATCTGAAGCAAAAGCTATTGGCAATACCTTTGGAGATTATACTTCTAAACTGAGTATAAGTTCTACAAAATCAATGACAGGACATCTGCTTGGTGCTGCAGGTGCAATAGAAGCAATTGCTTCCATAATGGTATTACGCGAAGGAATTATACCACCAACTATCAACCATTTCACAGATGATCCCGACATAGACAGTCGTCTGGATCTTACGTTCAACAAACCAAAAAAACGTGAGGTTGAATATGCATTAAGTAATACATTTGGATTTGGCGGACATAATGCCACTCTTATCCTTAAAAAATATTAATGTACCGTGATTAAAAACCTAGTACAAAGAATAAAACTCTTTTCCTCATCAGGAAAAGAGTTTTATTCTTTTCTGAAATCTACCTTCGGATTTAATCCATATGACATAAACTTATACGAGAAGTCTCTTATACACAGATCTGCCTCAAAAGTAGATTCACAGGGGAATCCGGTGAATAATGAAAGACTTGAATATCTGGGAGATGCCATTATTGGTGCTGTTGTGGCAGAATTTTTATATAATAGATTTCCAGGTCAGGATGAAGGATTTCTTACTCAGATGCGATCAAAACTGGTCAACAGGGTTTTTCTTACCAAACTGACACACAGAATAAAACTGGATAAGTTTATTCAGACAAATGATAATAATTCTTCTGAAAGCAGTCATATATACGGAGATGCTCTTGAAGCTCTTGTTGGTGCACTATACCTTGACAGAGGTTATGATAAGGCAAAAGAATTCATTATAAAAAAATTACTGACTGATTATGTCGATCTGAAGAAAGTTGAATCTACAAATACAAACTACAAAAGTCAGCTAATAGAATGGTGTCAGAAGAAAAAGAAAAAAATTTCGTTTGAAACAAACGATAATTTCCAGGAAAAAACAAAAACCATATCCTTTATCTCTATTATTAAAATTGACGATAAAATTATAGGACAGGGTGAAGGAAAATCTAAAAAAGAAGCTCATCAGCACGCTTCAGCGAAGGCTATACAACTTATCATGGAAAAGAATACTAAAGATATCTCTGTATCCAATATTGTCAATAATAAAGAATTGTAGAGTTCCAAAATAAAATATTATTTCATGATTTTATCAAACCTTTACTGTCAACGCTATACATACAAATAAACCAATAATTGAATTTAAAATATCTAAAAAAGAATAAATCAGTCGTTAAAGATTGTTAAGCATTCAATTATAAAGTTTTTCTTAATTATATTTGTATTATGAGCAGAAAAATAATCATCTTCCTGATTGTATTTATGGCAATGGTTATGATTGGTTTGATTCTGGTACAGACCAATACCATAAATAAGATATACGAAATAAGAGAAGAACAATTTGATCAAACGGTTAACCGAACATTAAAGAGAGTCATTGATAAAATGGAAAGAGATGAAACCTTTAATATTGTAAATGGAACCTTTCGATCTTCTTCCTCGTCAGAAAATCTCTTAAATCTAAATAAAAAAGATAAAAACAAATTATACTCTAATCAGATAAATTTTTCATTTAACTACTCCAGGAAAAGTGCTACCCTGGAATATCATAAAAAAATTGATTCCGAATCTTATTCTCCTCCCGGAAACGAAAGAGGCAAACCCGGTGAATTTCCATCAGCATTTGATATGTTCCATGACCATGACAATTACATACAGCAGCAATATGAAAAAAGGCTGGATGAAAGAGCTGATATGTACAGGATAATTCAAAAACAATTTAATTTTTCACAGCTTTCTATAGACGAAAGGATAAATCAACAAAAACTGGAGCATTCTCTAAAAACAGAATTATATAACAGTGGAATCACGCTTGCTTTTAAATATGCTGTAAAAAGTTATACAAACGGAGAAGAAAACTTTATTTTTGGGAACAACAAATATAATCCTCAGAATCAAAAGGAATACAAAGATATACTATTCCCCAGAGATTTAGCAGGTCCGAATCCCAATTATCTGCGCATCTATTTCCCCAACAGAGATAAATACCTGATGAAAGCGACCGGATTAATGATTATTCCAATATTTATACTGACAGGCTTGCTAATTGCAATTTTTATTTACACAATAGGTATTATATTTAAACAGAAAAAATTATCTTCAATAAAGAATGACTTTATAAATAACATGACTCATGAGCTGAAAACACCAATAGCTACAATTTCGCTTGCCAGTCAGATGCTACATGACAATAGTATTGCCATAACCCCTGAAGCCACGGCACATGCTGCCGGAATTATAATGAAAGAAAGTCAAAGACTTACTTTTCAGGTAGAAAAAGTATTGCAAATGGCTGTTTTTAATGAAGGACGATTAAAATTAAAATTCAAGGAATTTCATCTCAATGATGTAATAGCAAATGTAGTTGTCAATTTTGATTTGCGTGTCACCAGCAAAGGAGGAAAACTAAGCAAAGATATAGAAGCTGCTAACGATTTAATAAAAGGAGATGAGTTCCATATAACCAATGTAATTTATAATTTACTTGATAATGCATTAAAATACAGAAATGGTATTCCTGAAATCTTAATAAAAACAGAAAATAAAAAAGATAATTTTATCCTTTCTGTAAAAGATAAGGGAATTGGGATTCCAAAAGAACATCTGGATCAAATATTTGAACGTTTTTTCAGAGTTCCCACGGGGAATGTCCATGATGTAAAAGGCTTTGGACTTGGTCTAAGTTATGTGAAAAAAATAATAGATATTCATCATGGGAAAATTAAAGTAGAAAGTACTGTAAATAAAGGAACAACATTTGTAATATACTTACCATTAATAAATTCAAAGAAAAATGGAAACAAAAGCTAAATTATTATTGGCCGAAGATGACGAAAATTTAGGTCCGCTTCTAAAAGAATATCTTATTGCCAAAGGATATGACACTGATCTCTATTCAAATGGAGAATTAGCATATGAAGGTTTTAAAAAATATAAATATAGTCTCTGCCTTCTTGATATTATGATGCCTAAAAAAGACGGAATAAGTCTTGCCAGAGATATTAGACTTATCAATCAAGATATTCCTGTTATATTTTTAACTGCAAAGAACCTCAGAGAGGATGTAATAAAAGGTTTTAAAACAGGAGCAGATGATTATATAACCAAGCCATTCAGTATGGAAGAATTAATTCTTAGGATCGAGGCTATTCTCCGAAGAACCAGCCAAGAAGGATCATCTGTTGAGCAGGCAGTATATAAACTGGGCCGATTTACTTTCGATACAAGGAAACAGCTTCTAATGAACAGGGATGGTGAAACGGTTAAGCTCACAACAAAAGAGTCTGAATTACTTAAATTATTATGCAATAATGCAAATAAGGTCCTCGATAGAAACTTTGCTCTGAAAACTATATGGTTAGACGACAATTATTTCAACGCCAGAAGCATGGACGTATATATCACAAAATTACGCAAACACCTTAAAGAGGAACCGTCCGTTGAAATAATAAACGTACACGGTAAAGGATATAAACTGATTGTATAAAAACAACATATAGAGACAATTTTTAAATATATTGTCTCTATATGTTGTCTGAATATAATATGTAATTAATCATCAAGTTTCAACACTTCAAGGAAAGCCTTTTGAGGAACCTGAACGTTTCCTACCTGTTTCATACGTTTCTTGCCTTTTTTCTGTTTCTCCAGCAATTTCCTTTTACGTGAAACATCTCCTCCATAACATTTGGCAGTAACATCTTTTCTCACTGCTTTAACTGTTTCACGCGCTATAACTTTTGCACCTATGGCTGCCTGAATGGCAATATCGAACTGCTGACGTGGAAGCAATTCCTTTAATCTTTCGCACATTCTGCGCCCAAGCGGATAAGAATTGTCAAAATGAGTAAGAGAAGAAAGAGCATCTACCATTTCTCCGTTTAAAAGAATATCCAGACGAACCAGTTTTGCAGAACGATATTCCTTAATATGATAATCAAAAGATGCATATCCTTTGGAAATAGATTTTAGCTTGTCATAAAAATTAAAAACAATTTCTGCCAGCGGCAAATCAAAAGTAAGTTCTACACGATCCGTCGTTAAAAAATTCTGACTAATCAGCATACCTCGTCTTTCAAGGCATAACTTAACAATCAGACCCAAAGAATCCGTTCGTGTAATAATCTGAGCCATTATATACGGTTCTTTGATCTCAGTAATAGTCCCCACAGGCGGCATTCCACTTGGATTATAAACTTTTATTTCTTCTCCGTTTGTCTTTTTTACCATATATGAAACATTCGGAACGGTAGAAATAACATCCATATTAAATTCGCGATCCAATCGTTCCTGAACAATTTCCATGTGTAGCATACCCAAAAAGCCACAACGAAATCCAAAACCCAAAGCAATGGACGACTCCGGTTCAAATGTTAGAGAAGCATCATTAAGCTGAAGCTTCTCTAAAGAAGACCTTAATTCTTCATAATCATCAGAATCAATAGGATAAATACCGGCATAAACCATAGGTTTTACTTCTTCAAAACCTGAGATAACCTTCTCACATGGTCTGTCAATATGAGTAATTGTATCTCCCACCCTTACTTCTTTCGTAGTCTTTATTCCAGAAATAATATAACCAACATTCCCTGCTTTCAGACAGTCTTCGGGATAAAGTTTCATTCGCAGTACACCTATTTCATCAGCCTGATATTCTTTTTTTGTATTGACAAATTTTACCTGATCTCCCTTGTTTAGTGTTCCGTTAATTATTTTATAATAAGCAATGACTCCTCTGAAAGGATTAAATACAGAATCGAAAATCAAAGCCTGCAACGGAGCTTCAGCATCTCCTTTGGGAGCAGGAATCTGTTTAACTATCTGATGAAGTATGTCAGGAACACCTTCTCCTGTCTTGCCGCTCGCTCTTATAATTTCTTCTCTGTCACAGCCAAGTAAATCAATGATCTGGTCTTCTACCATCTCTGGTTCAGCATTAGGCAAATCAATTTTACTAATCACAGGTATAATTTCAAGATCATGTTCCAGTGCAAGATATAAATTGGATATAGTCTGTGCCTGTATACCCTGTGTAGCATCAACTACAAGCACAACTCCCTCGCAGGCAGCAATAGAACGGGATACTTCATACGAAAAGTCCACATGTCCCGGAGTATCTATAAGATTAAGAATATACCTATGCCCTTCCTCCTCATAAAACATCTGAATAGCATGACTCTTAATCGTTATGCCTCGTTCTCTCTCCAGATCCATATTATCAAGAATCTGATTCTCCATGTCGCGTTTATCCACGGTTTTGGTTAACTCCAGCATACGATCAGCCAAAGTACTCTTACCGTGATCAATATGAGCTATAATACAAAAATTACGTATATGATCCATTCACCTATTATATCAATAAATTAAATATTTTCCTATTAACATGTACAAAGATATTCAATTTTAAAATATAAATCAGGTAGAACCTAAAGAAGACAGAATTAAGAATTATAACAGATAAAACAATTCGTATTATGAATAATGAAAGAGTTAAACAACCATTAACAAAAAAGATACCTTTTCTTTAAGAAATTTCTTTTTTATTACTCTAATGTCAGATATCTTAATTTATCGGAATGAAAACAATTATATTTACAAATTCAAAACTAAAAATCTTGACTTCCTGTATTACCGGTTCAATAATATCGTCCTAAATTATAAAACAGTATTAAGTGTTTCTATTCAAAAGTGACAGGATTGTGTAAACAAATAAATAACAAGGAAACAACAACACATAAAAAACATTATTATGGGAAATTTAATTATATATTCTATTGGATTTTTTTCACAGATACTTTTCTTTGGGAGAAGTATTATTCAATGGTTCATGTCTGAGAAGGAAAAAAAAGTTTTATCTCCAACCATATTCTGGGAAATAAGTCTTGTAGCATCCATATTTATGCTTGTATATGGTATATTAAGAAATGATGCGGCAATTTTAATATCTCAGATTCTTGTCTATTTTATATATGTTCGCAATCTTCAGCTAAAAGGTAAATGGAAAACTTTTCATCTTATTTTTAGAATAATCATTCTATTATTGCCCGTAACTATTCTTGTATATATTTTTACAGGAACCGACTATTCATTCGCCACCTTTTTTAAAAATGAAAACAATCCTTTTTTCCTGATGATATGGGGTATTGCTGCCCAGCTCATCTTTATTTCGCGTTTCTTTTATCAGTGGTTGTATTCCGAAAATAAAAAAGAATCTATTTTACCTATAGGATTCTGGATTATTAGTACAATAGGATCTTCCATGACACTTATATACGGGATACTGCGTCTGGACCCGGTTTTAATCGCAGCACACAGTCTTGGAATTTTTGTATATATTAGAAATATGTTAATTTACAGAAACCAAAAAAGCCTGTTTGATAAGATAAATAACCGTTTCCTTAATAAACTAATTATATTTGTTTCAAGGAAACTGAATTTAAAATAAAATAAAGTCTCCGGCTTTTATAAAATTAGATAATCATGAAAAATATTATAGTAACAGGATGTGCAGGATTTATAGGATCTCATCTATGTGAAAGATTGCTAAAAGATGGTTCTTTTGTTATTGGAATAGATAATTTTGATCCATTCTACAGTCGTTCCATTAAAGAATCAAATATAAATAAATTCAGGAATAATCCTAATTTTAAATTTCTGGAATTTGACCTCAGTAATAAAGAAGAGCTTAACAAACTATTAAAGGGAACAAAAGCCGACCTCATAATTCATCTTGCCGGAAAGGCAGGAGTCAGACCATCCATTGAAAATCCTGAAGATTATATTCGTGCCAATATTATTTCTACCCAGAATATTCTGAGTTTCATGAAAGATAACGGTATAAAAAAACTGGCTTTTGCCTCATCTTCGTCCATTTATGGAAATACTAAAGACACACCATTTAACGAAGAACAAGATGTCAATAAACCCATTTCTCCTTACGCTTTTACAAAAAAAGCATGTGAACTTCTAAATTATACTTATCATGCACTTTACGATATAGATATCCTAAATTTACGATTCTTTACAGTATTCGGTCCCCGTCAGCGACCCGATCTGGCTATTCATAAATTTACAAAACTAATCATTAACAATCAGGAAATTCCAATGTTTGGTGATGGAACTACTTCACGTGACTATACCTATTTCGAAGACACAATAAATGGTATATGCCTTAGTATCGAATATCTCTTCCAGCATAAAAAAGTTTATGAAATCATCAATCTCGGGAACAATCATCCTGTAAAGCTTCTCGATTTAATTGCCACCATAGAAAAAGCAACCGGTAAAAAGGCAAAGATCAAACAACTTCCAATGCAGTCAGGAGATGTAGATATTACATATGCAAATATTGATAAAGCAAAAAAATTACTTGGATACCAGCCTAAATACTCCTTTGAAGAAGGAATAAATAATTTTGTTGTCTGGTATAAACAAATTCATAATCAATAAACAAAAACATTCTTCTATACTAACTTTTTTTAAAGTGTCTCTTTTTATTGTTATATTTAAAAGAATAAAGAAAAATGAAGAAAACGAATAAATACGTAATTCAGGAAGGCTGGGTTTCTATAATTTTTAACTGCCTTTTATTTGTAATAAAATACTGGGCAGGTATAGTATCCGGTTCAGTAGCTCTTATTGCGGATGCGTGGCATACCATGACAGATACAATTTCATCTGTAATTGTCTTGATTGGCGGGAAAGTCATGAATAAACCACCGGATAAGGAGCATCCATATGGACATGGAAGGGCCGAACACATAGCTAATTTATTTATAGGTGTTCTGCTGGCAATAGTTGCCTTCGATTTTCTGGTAAGCGCTTACACAAAATTTAAGTCAGGGGAACCCAGTCATTTCGGCATTATCGCCATAATTGTTACCGGAATTTCTATAATTTCAAAGGAAGCAATGGCACGTTATGCCTTTTGGACATATAAAAAATCTAAGCTGGATATATTAAAATCCGACGGATTGCATCACCGGAGTGACGCTCTTTCTTCTGTTATTATCATGGTCGGCATCTTCTTGAATAAATATGCATACTGGATTGATTCACTCCTGGCAGCACTTGTTGCTATTCTGATTGCCTATGCCAGTTACGAAATTCTTTCTAAAGAAATAGACTATTCCCTGGGAGAAAAAATCGATCCTGAATTAAAAAAGAAAATCAAAGCATCTGTAACAAATCTTTTAGGTCATACCGTTTATATTCATCATTTTCATTTACATCAGTACGGTTATTATCAGGAATTGAACTGTCATATTAAACTTACGGGTGAACTGACGCTTAATGAAGTTCACCATACATGCACTAAAATAGAACAAATGCTGAGTTCAAAATTCAACATTGTTGCCACAATTCATCCGGAACCTATTAATGATCCGGATGAAAATTCCGGTTTTATTAAAAAATAAAGGATATTCTCTTAAAATACTTCAGAATATAATTAATTTAGCAACCAAGCAAGAATATTAAATATACTGTTTTCTAAAATCTGATATGAATCATTCCCCTTTAAAAATATTTTTTATCATTTTGACAGCACTTTCAATACTAAACGGATGTGATGAGACATTTGATTTGCCACCATCTGTCTATTCAGGTATTAA
>JAENXA010000265.1 GCA_016649735.1 Prolixibacteraceae bacterium
AAATCCTTTTTCTGTTTTAAGATTGGCCAGTGCCAGACGTTTCCATTTTGCCAGAGACTGAACAATTTCAGCACGTTGGTCGTTCATCTCTTTTATTGGAAATGAAACAGGACGTTCAATTCCATTTAAATCATCGTTTATTCCTGTTCCCTGCTTTACAAAAAGTGGCGATGTTACTCTGTGCAAACGTAATTCGGATGCCAGGTTTAGTTGAAAAAAATCTTTTATTTTTTTTATAGCTAATTCTGTCTGTGATACATCCAGAATAGGATTATAATTTTGGGGAATAAATAATTTCATATTTTTTAATTAAAATATAATTTTGCTTTTTACTTCTTTATTCTTTTGTTAAAGATAACCATTATTGTCCGTTATCTTCATGATGATGACTCATGGAACGACCTGATGGATCAGCATTATTTTTAAATGATATATCCCAGTTTAAAGCTTCCTGTGTGCTGCATGCAATAGAAGGTACTGATGGAACACATCTTGCTGCATCATCAGATGGATAAAATTCACTGAAGATCGAACGATAGTAATATTCTTCTTTAGACATCGGAGTATGGATTGGAAATTTACCGGCTGCCTCTTTCATCATCTTGTCAGATACTTTTTCATTTACCATCTCTTTTAAAGTGTCTATCCAACTGTAGCCGACTCCGTCAGAGAATTGTTCTTTTTGTCTCCAGACAATACTTTTGGGTAAATCATCTTCAAATGCTTTTCTCAATACCCATTTTTCCATCCTATTATCAATTGACATTTTGTCTTTTGGATTAAGTCTCATGGCTACATCCAGGAATTCTTTATCAAGAAAAGGAACACGACCTTCAACACCCCAGGCTGCCAGTGATTTATTTGCTCTAAGACAATCATAAAGGTTCAATTTGCTAATTTTACGAAGTGTCTCGTTATGGAATTCTTTAGCATTTGGAGCCTTTTTAAAGTAAAGGTAACCACCAAAGATTTCATCAGCTCCTTCTCCGGAAAGAACCATTTTTATCCCCATTGATTTTATATATCTTGATAATAAATACATTGGGGTTGATGCTCTTATTGTAGTTACATCGTATGTTTCTGTGTGATAAATAACATCTCTTATAGCATCTAATCCTTCCTGAATGGTGTAATGAATTTCGTGATGGATTGTTCCTATTGTTTTTGCTACTTTTTTTGCTGCTGTAAGATCAGGAGACCCTTCAAGACCAATGGCAAATGAATGGAGCTGTGGCCACCAGGCTTCTTTTGTATCTTCTGTTTCTATTCTTTTCCCTGAATATTTTTTTGCAAGTACTGAAGTTATTGAAGAATCGAGTCCTCCTGATAATAAAACGCCATAAGGAACATCAGACATTAATTGACGATGAACAGCATTTTCCATTGCATCTTTTAATTCTTCAATACTGGTTGTGTTGTCTTTGACGTTATCGTAGTCCATCCAGTCTCGTTTCCACCATTTTTTTATCTTTCCGTCTTTGCTGTAGAGATAACTGGCAGGAGGGAATTCCTGCAATTTTACACAATATGGTTCCAGTGCTTTCATTTCGGAAGCAACATAAAAGTTTCCGGCTTTGTCCCATCCCATATATAAAGGATCAATTCCGATATGATCTCTTCCAATTAAATATGCATCTTTTTCTTCATCATAAAGGGCAAAGGCAAATATTCCGTTAAGTTCATCAAGAAAATCAGGACCTTTTTCTTTATATAAGGCCAGAATGACTTCACAGTCAGAACCTGTTAGATATTCGTATTTGTCTTTTGTTCTTTCTTTGATTTCTT
The DNA here is from genome assembly GCA_016649735.1 of Prolixibacteraceae bacterium. Classification (GTDB taxonomy): domain Bacteria; phylum Bacteroidota; class Bacteroidia; order Bacteroidales; family Prolixibacteraceae; genus JAENXA01. The sequence goes on from JAENXA010000265.1 coordinate 1,786, forward strand.
TATAATTATATATTTCCCCGTTTACGCCCAATATGAGCTTTTTATCTTTACTGTACAGGGGTTGTCTTCCTGATTCCGGATCTACAATGGAGAGTCTTTCGTGTGCAATTATTGCT
>JAENXA010000276.1 GCA_016649735.1 Prolixibacteraceae bacterium
AGGATAATTATTAAGACTCGTCTCTACTATAACTTTTGCATTTGAAATCTGAGGCCATACAACAGGGATACCTACAAAACGATCACGACTACCCCATCTTCCCGGACCAATAAGTATATATGGCTTTTCCTCTTTAACCATTCGATTATTTAAAAGAGCAATCTCATCTGCCATCTGCCTTGTATCTAATTTCGAAAATTTATCATTATCTACATAAATCACATCTTTTATATCCTCAACTCTTCCGTTACCCACACCTGCCTTTGTAAAAAGGAGCATCTTCTCTTTATCCATTTGATCAAAATCTATATTCTCATGAATATGATCAAAAAGCAATGGTTTTATCTGCAACAAATAAAATGTAGGAAGACCATTTTTCCCTCTGTTTAAATCAACAGCATACTCAATCTCAACAGGAGAACCAAAAGCTTCCCTTATTGAATCAAGCAATATACTGATAGTTTCAGCTAAAGGAATATAATTATATTTTAAAATATTGGCAAAATTCACTACACGCGGGCCATAACTGTCAAGTCCCGGTTCAAGACGATCGTTATTTGCATCATAAACAGAAACACAATGCGTAAGTGTACCATGTTTTTCAGCTTCACTAATATCCAGAAGTTTCATCGCTGCCAGTTCTCCGTTCTTTACAAAATCAATAGGTCTTTCACTGCAATCCAAGGCATAAAACTGAACCTGTGTGCTGTTTAGCAAATCCTTTACGCTATACATATCAACATTTGGCAGACGTGGTGAAAAACGAAAAGATTTCCATCCATTTACCACATAAGAACCGAGTCCTACGGCAGCTACAGCTGATCCATCATCAGGACTCATATTCTCCACAGGATAATAATTATACGACTGGGCAACACCACTAATATGCGGGTAATAATAATTACCATATTGATTCCCTATTAATTCCTGCAAAACAACCGACATTTTTTCATCCGCAATATTATGATGAAGAATAGAAAAAAAGTTTTTTGCTTTATCTGAATATGTAGATACAAATACTAAACGAATAGCAAGAGACAATCGTTTTAGTACCATTTTTTTATTATCGCAACTATTAGGAATCAGAAAAGTATCAAAAACCCCGGCGAAAGGCTGATTATATGAATCTTCAGAAGCGCTGGAGGATCTAACAGCGATAGGACGGTTAATCTGATTAACAAAAATCTTTAGTTTCTTCATTAGAGAAGAAGACAGAGATGCTTCTGCAAAAATTTCTCTCAGCTGTTCATATGATACAGTAGGATCAGTTACCTTTTTAAAAAGATGATTTTTATTTATAAAATTCACAAACTCATCACTGCCAATTACAACAGTAATAGGAGTAAACACATTAATTCCCTTAATCATGGACGGGAGGTCAAGATTATAAATTAAAGTATCTATAAGACCAAGTCCTCTTCCTTTACCTCCGGGTGATCCACCGGAAAAAGAAACAATATTCTTCTCATCCAAAACAGAGGTCTCCTCAAACTTTAATATTTTCCCTTTCTTTTTCTCCTCACGATATTTTTTGAAAGTCCCTAAAATATATTTCCGAAATTCTTCTACACTTTTAAAATCATTTACAGACACAGGATTCAGCTCGCGGGCCAATTGTATTTCTCCTCTTACCATCAACCACAAAGAAAACTGGTTTTCAGAAGCATGCAGTTTTATGGACTCTTCAGGAACTTCACGGAA
>JAENXA010000089.1 GCA_016649735.1 Prolixibacteraceae bacterium
AACCTTAAAGATGCTAACAAACACATTAATAAAGCGTTAAGGTTAAACAACAGAGAATCTAATTACTGGTCCGTTTCAGCAAAGATTAATAATGACTTAAAACTATATAAAAAAGCAGAAAAAGCTTTTTCTATGGCAATTTCACTAACTCCTGCAAATGCAGAAAACTGGATTTCTCTAATAGAGCTAAAAAATGAAATGGGTTTAAAAGACGAATCAATTGATATTCTTAAAAAAGCACATGAAAATATTCCTGACAATGCAGATATAGATTATAGATTAACAGCCTGTCTTCTGGAGAAAAATAAAAACAGATCGGCAATGATTTTTTTCAGAAAAGCTTTAAATCTGGATTTTGACAGTTATTTTAAACTTTTCGAATACTACCCTGAAGCTTCCGATAATAATACTATTAAAAAAATTATCAAAGAATATAAATCTAACAAACTTTAAATTATGAATTTCAATTTATCATCCATCCCTAAAAGAGCTGAAAAACCCAGACAAAGTGGTATAACAATGGTCATGGACAAAGGATTAAGTTTACAGGAAGCCAGAAATCTTTGTGAAGTAGGCTCCGAATATATTGATCTCCTTAAATTAGGATTTGGAACAGGATTGATTACTCCTAATCTTAAAGAAAAAATAAAGATATACCAAAAAGCAGGATTAAATCCTTACTTTGGCGGAACTATGTTTGAAGCTTTTATTGCAAGAAATAAATTTGAAGATTATCGTAAGTTTGTTGCAGAATGCGGAATCGAATTTGCTGAAGTTTCAGACGGAGTACTCCCAATTGAACATAACCAGAAATGTAAATATATTGAAATTCTTTCAAAAGAACTCACTGTCGTTTCTGAAGTAGGAACAAAGCTAAAAGGAAAAGAAATTTCAGACGACGACTGGGTCTCATGGATGGAAAGTGAATTACAGGCAGGTGCTTATAAAGTAATAGCTGAAGCCAGGGAAAGCGGGAATATAGGTATCTATCATGAAGATGGATCTGCCAATTTATCTCTAATTGAGAATATTCGTGAACACGTATCAGACGACAAGATCATTTGGGAAGCTCCGTTAAAAAATCAGCAGGTATGGTTTATTAAACTACTTGGTGCAAATGTAAACCTTGGGAATATTTCAAATAATGAAATTATTGCTCTTGAAGCATTACGAAACGGATTAAGAGGGGATACACTTCTTAATTTTCTGGATTAAAAACAGAGAAAATATGTTTTTTTTGGGAATTGCAGGGCAGTTTGTCCCTTATATTTTATTTACAGGACTAATAATGGTCTTCTCATTAGGCAATCTTACAGATTCAATGGTAAGAACAATTCGGCCTAAACAGGATATTATTCCGGTCTTGCTCCTCCGGTTAAATAAATATAAACCACTACTGTTTTCCCTGTTTTCTATTTCATAACTTAGTATTCTATTTATATCATGATTGGAATAATCGGATTAAATCATAAATCAGCACCTTTAAGCATAAGAGAAAAATTTTCTTTCAATAAAGATGACATAAAAAAATTAACACAATCAATCGCAGAGAATAACTATATAAGCGAAATTGTTATTCTATCAACGTGTAACAGAACCGAAATTTATTTCAGATCAGGAGACTGTTGTTCTGCAGGTGCTTTTTCCATAATATATAAATCTTTATTTAAATATGTAAATATTGAAAAAGCAGAAAAATATTTCTACCGATTTGAAAGTCTTAAAGCTATAGACCACCTATTTCGTGTAGTTTCCAGTCTTGATTCTATGATATTAGGAGAATATCAGATTGTAAATCAGATAAAGGAAGCTTATCGTATGGCAATTGAAAACCATTCTGTTAAAAAGACCTTCAGACGTTTATTTACAAAAGCACTGGAAACAGGCAAGGAAGTCCGTACTAAAACCAATATGAGTCAAGGAGCATTCTCTGTAAGTTATGCCGCTGTTGAAAAATGTTATGAAAAATTTCCCACACTTGCCGAAAAAAACATATTATTGATCGGAGCCGGAAAAACAGGAGAACTGGTAATTAAAAATCTCAGTAAAAAAGGATGCAACAATATAACAATTACAAACAGAACAGAAAGCAGGGCAGTAGAAATAGCCAATAAATATAAGGCTCAGGTACTCCCCTTTTCTAACTGGCAGCAGGGACTTAAATCTGCTGAAATAATAATAAGTTCAATAACCTGCAAAGAACCGCTGATTAACAAAGAAAAAACAGAATCACTGTCATCCGGCACAGATTGTCTTATGGTTGATCTGGGCGTCCCCCGTAACATACACCCTGATGTACAAAAGGTAAAAGGTATAACCCTTTTAAATATAGATGATCTAAAAGAAACGCTGGCCATAGATCTTAAAAAAAAGAAAAAATGCATCTCAACCGCCGAAACTATAGTCGCAAATAAAACAAAAGAATTTTCGGAATGGCTGAATACTCAGAATCTTGCACCTACAATCTCAAAAATAGTATCGGCTGTTAACAATATTACAGAAAAAGAAATGGACTCTTTTCGTAAAAACCTGACAGAGGAAGAATCCCCACAAATAAAAGAATACAGTAAGTATCTATCAGAAAAAATGATGAAATATCTGATTAGAAATTTAAAAACGATAAGCAATAACGGTCAAACTACAGAATATATAAAAATCATTCAGGATCTTTTTTCCGGGAAATAATCATGAATAAAAAAGTTATAAAAATAGGAACAAGAGGAAGTAAGCTGGCACTATGGCAATCAGAAGAAGTAAAAAAAAACCTTCTGAAAAAATTTCCTGATCTTTCAATAGAAATCATCATTATAAAAACCAATGGAGACAAAAACACTACTCAGTCTCTTACAGCAATAGGGAATAATGGTTTTTTTACAAAAGAAATAGAATCTGAGCTACTCACCGGAAAAATTGATCTTGCCGTTCACAGTCTTAAAGACCTGCCGGCCGTTCTATCTGAAGGATTAATTATAAATGGAATTTTACCCCGGGGTGAAGTCAGAGATGTTCTTATTTCGCAAAACGGTAAAAAGTTAAAAGATCTAACTAAAAACGATAAAATAGCTACATCAAGTCTCCGCCGTCAGTCACAACTACTACATTACAATAACAATTTTCAGATAATTGACATAAGAGGAAATATTGACACCCGGCTTCGGAAACTAAAAGAAGGATACTGCGATGCATTAATTCTGGCAGGTGCCGGCATGAATCGTCTAAACTATACAAATCTTATTACCGAGTATATTGATCCGCAAATCATATTTCCGGCCGTGGGACAGGGTGCAATTGCCATAGAAACAAGAGAAAATGACTCACTAATTAATCCATTTATCCGATCTATAAATGATAATTATTCTGAAAAAACGACTCAGGCCGAAAGATGTTTTCTAAAAGAGATGAATGGAAACTGCCGCATTCCAATGGCCTGCTATATCGAAGAAGAAAATAATATTCTTCGCATAACCGGAGTCGTTTCAGGATTAAAAGGGAAACCGTATATTAAAAAATCTGTTTCATGCCCTATTGAAAAAGCTTCAGAAGAAGCCACGAATCTGGCTAAAATAATATTAGAAAACGGAGGAAAAGAAATTCTCGATCAGATTAAATAAAATTTAATGGATAACAAAAAAGCCGAAATAGAAGATGAGAAAATTATTATATGCACTTTCCCCGAAAGAAAAGATCATAACTTTTTAGATTTTTTTCCAAAAGGAGAAGTAAAAATAATTAATTTACCTCTAATCGAAACAAAAGCCATTAATTTCAAATTTCCTTCTCCTGTAGAACAATATAACCGGATTATTTTCACCAGCAAAAACGCAGTAGAACCTTTTTTTAATAAAGCAGGTAAAACAAGCAACAAAATAGCTGCCATAGGTAAAGGTACTGCCGAAAAGCTAAAAGAATGCGGATACAATCCCGACTTCACCGGGAAAGGAATTTCAACGATTTATTTTTTAAAAGAGTTAAATAAAATACTTCCACCGGATCAAAAAATATTACTTGCTCTTGGAAATTTAGCTCCTGACACTTTACAACAAAATCTTTCAGTAAAACACTTTGTTGAAAGAGTAAATGTATATAAAACACAAAGAACAAAAGATATAGATTTGTCTGTGATAAAAAGAATTAATGAGAACAAATACGATGTAATTCTGGTATCAAGTCCATCGGCCGTTAATCATCTGTTTTCGTTAATTTCCATCAAAAAGCTGCGGCTCATAAGCATAGGAGAAACTACTACTAAAACTATAAAAGAATATAATAATAAACCTGTAGCAACTGCCACTGTTCCTGGATACAGTGAACTGACACAGGCCGCATTAACTTTTTTGTCAAAAAGCAAACAATAATGGTTAAAACAAGTTTTCGTATATTGACATATAAAACAAAGAAACATATAAATTAATCTACTTAAAATTTTAAAAATGACATATCCAATTACTCGTTTAAGAAGATTACGTAAAAACGCAACCATAAGAGAGATGATTCGTGAAACAGAAGTAAACAGGGATGATTTAATCATGCCTTATTTTTCATGTCACGGAAATAAAATAAAAAATCCTATAGTTTCCATGCCCGGAAACTATCAGTATTCCATAGATATGCTTATTAAAGAAGTTAAGGATCTTTATAAAAGAACCGGCATAAATAAAATTCTTCTGTTTGGGATACCCGAAAAAAAAGATGAAGACGGTACAGTAGCATGCAGTCCCAACGCCATAGTTCCAATGACAATAAGAGAACTCAAATCAGAAATTCCGGAAGTATTAATCGTTGCCGATCTGTGCAACTGTGAATACACTACTCACGGACATTGCGGCACAATGATTAATGGTTATTTAGATAACGATTTAACAATAAAGACATTAGTTTCCCAATCCATAACACTGGCAAAAGCAGGAGCCGATTTTATAGCTCCCAGTGATATGACCGACGGAAGAGTCGGTGCTATTCGTAAAGGACTTGATGAAAACGGATTTGAGAATACACCAATCATGGCCTATTCTGCAAAATATGCATCTGCTTTTTATGGTCCGTTCCGCGATGCCGCAAACAGTTCACCAAAATACGGAGACCGCCATACTCACCAGATGGATCCTGCCAACAGCGACGAAGCCCTACGTGAAATAGAACAAGATATAGAAGAAGGAGCCGACATGGTAATGATAAAACCGGCCCTTAGTTATCTTGATGTAATAAATCGCGCAAAAAAAGCTTTCAACATTCCACTTGTTGCATATAATGTAAGCGGAGAATTTTCCATGGTAAAAGCAGCAGCAGAAAAAGGATGGATTGACGAAGAAAGAATTATAGCTGAAATTCTTACATCCATAAAACGTGCAGGAGCCGATATTATAATTTCCTATCATGCAAAAGAATTTGTATTAAGTCAGATAAAAAAAGGAAACAGAGTTTAATAATACGGATAACAGCTTTTTTACAAAATTCACCATCTGAGTAAATTATATAATTCTGCTATATCAGAATTAAACAGAGAAAGTAAAAAAATGAATTGTAAAAACAGTATACAGGCCTTTAAAGTGGCCAGAAGTTTAATGCCGGGAGGAGTAAATTCTCCGGTTCGTGCCTTTAAAAATGTTCATGCTGATCCTCTTTTTATCAAAAAAGGAAAAGGATCAAAAATATGGGATATCGACGGGAATGAATTTATCGATTACGTTGCTTCATGGGGTCCTCTAATTCTGGGACATGCCAGAGAAGAAATTGTAGAATCCATAAAAAAGGCAGCAGAGAACGGTACAAGTTTTGGTGCCCCTACTCTGCTTGAAAACGAAATGGCCGAACTCATTATATCAATGGTTCCTTCAGTAGAAAAAGTTCGTATGGTAAACTCAGGAACTGAAGCCACAATGAGCGCTTTACGTCTTGCACGCGGATATACAGGCAAAGATCTGGTTATAAAATTTTCAGGATGCTATCACGGACATTCCGACAGTTTTCTAATAAAAGCCGGCTCCGGAGCTATGACATTTGATGTTCCTGATAGTCCGGGAGTGCCCAAAAGTTCAGCTCAGAATACATTGCTGGCCGAATATAACGACATAGAAAGTGTAAAAAAACTATTCGAAAAAAGAGGAAATGAAATTGCAGCAGTCATAATAGAACCTGTAGCCGGGAATATGGGAGTTGTTCTTCCTGATTTAACATTCCTGAAAAATCTCAGGGAAATCACAAAAAAATATGGTGCACTACTCATATTTGATGAAGTAATTACAGGATTTAGATTGTCCTCAGGAGGAGCTCAGAAAAGATTTAATATTATGCCTGATTTAACCACAATGGGGAAAATCATCGGCGGTGGTCTTCCTGTAGGAGCATACGGAGGTAAAGCTGAAATAATGGATAAAATATCACCCGAAGGTCCCGTATATCAGGCAGGTACTCTCTCAGGAAATCCTCTGGCCATGGCAGCAGGAACAACCATGCTTCACATTTTAAAAAATGATCCTTCTATTTATACAGAATTGGAAAGAAAAGGTGCATTACTTGAAGACGGACTTAACAACAATCTTAAAAACGCAGGGATTTCCGGAGTAGTTAACAGAATCGGCTC
>JAENXA010000147.1 GCA_016649735.1 Prolixibacteraceae bacterium
CCTTAAAGGTCGTACTGATGATATGTTTATTATTAAAGGTGTTAATATATTCCCGATGCAGGTTGAAAAAGTTCTGGTCGGATTTCCGGAATTGAGCAGTAATTATCTGATTACTCTTGATACCATTGGTAATCAAGATGTGATGACAGTAGAGGTGGAGATTGACGATTTGAATACTGATAAGTATACTGAAGTAGAGAAAATTCGTAAGGATATTGCCCGTTTACTGAAAGATGAAATATTGTTGACTCCAAGAATTAATTTAGTGAAAAAAGGGACATTACCTGTGTCTGAAGGAAAAGCTGTTAGAGTGAAAGACCTTAGGCATAACAGGTAAAAAAGAAGTTAAATGGTGGAAATAAATTTTTAATCATTTAAATTTTCGATTTTGACAATAAAAAACGTATGGAGAAACGGAGTCTGTTTTTTCTATACGTTTTTTTTGTCTGAATAATATTAATTTTGCTGATATGAAAAATAAAAGCTATATCCCGGAAATCCCGGTGCTGAATTCAGATATTATGACACCGGAAGTTTTATGGTCTTTTGGTCGTGTAGGAAATGTGGAACTTTCACCGGATGGTGAAACGATCCTTTTTTCGGTTACGTATTTCAATATTAAGGAAAATAAAGATTATTGTGACTTATATACGATTTCTTCAAAAGGAGGTAAAGCATGTCTTATAACTAATACTTCTGCTAAGGAATCCGGTGCACAATGGCGTCCTGACGGTAGAAAAATAGGATTTTTATATCCTGTGGATAAAAATAATCAACTTTGGGAGATGAATTCTGACGGTTCGCAAAGGGAAAAGATAACTGACATAAAAGGCGGTATTACCGGATTTAAATATTCACCTGATCAGCATTATTTGCTTTATACAAAAGCAGTAAAACTGGATAGTGATATTCACGATCTTTTTTCTGATCTTCCCAAAGCAAATGCCCGTCTTGAAAATGACCTGATGTACAGGCATTGGGATCAGTGGCATGATTATACTTACAGTCATATTTTTATTGCTGAATATAGATGTACAGCAATTATAACATCAGGGAAAGATATCCTTGAAGGGGAAAAGTATGATAGTCCGGATAAACCGTTTGACGGGATGGATCAGATTTTATGGAGTCCTGATAGCAGAAGCATTGTTTATTCATGTAAAAAATTACACGGTAAAGAGTATACTTTATCTACAAATACAAACTTGTATAGTTATGATCTGAAAAATTGTATAACTACAAATCTTACAGAAAATAATCATGGTTATGACAGGACTCCGTCTTTTTCACCGGACGGAAAACATCTTGCCTGGACAAGTATGAAGAGAGACGGCTATGAGTCGGATAAGATGCGTCTTAAAGTTATGGATATGATTACCGGAGAAAAGAAAGACTATTCTTCTAATTTTGATCAGAATTGTGACGGGAATTTCGTTTGGAATGAAGACGGGAGTTCTGTGTTTTTTATAAGCGATATAGAAGCTACTGATGAAATTTTCAGAATGGATTTAAAAGATGGTAAAATTTCCAGGATAACTAATGGTATACATGATTATGTTTCACTAAATGGAATAGTAAAGGGGAAAATGATAGCTGAAAAAGTTTCAATGTCATGTCCCGGAGAAATTTATTCTGTTGATTTATCTAATGGTAAAGATATACCACTTACCTCTGTTAATAAGAATCTTCTTTCTCAGATTACTATGGGAGATGTTAAAAAACGGTGGGTGAATACTGTTGATAATAAAAAAATGCTTTCCTGGATTATTTATCCTCCTCATTTTGATCCGTCGAAAAAATATCCGGCAATTCTTTATTGTCAGGGAGGACCGCAGTCTACGGTTAGCCAGTTTTGGTCGTACAGGTGGAATTTTCAGATGATGGCTGCAAATGGTTATATTGTTGTTGCACCTAACCGAAGGGGATTACCGGGTTTTGGTCAGGAATGGCTGGAAGAAATTAGCAAAAACTATGGTGGGTTGAATATACAGGATTATTTTTCTGCCATAGATGATATTGCAAAAGAACCTTATGTAGATGAGAATCGTCTTGGAGCTGTTGGTGCCAGTTATGGCGGTTTTTCAGTGAATTATCTTGCCGGGCATCATGAAGGAAGATTTAAGGTATTTATATCTCATTGTGGTCTGTTTAATTTTGAACAGGAATATGCCACAACCGATGAAATGTGGTTTGACAACTGGGATATTGGTGGTCCTTTTTGGGATAAATCAAATAAGGTAGCTCAACGTTCGTATTCTTATTCACCTCATTTATTTGTTGAGAAATGGGACACTCCGATATTATTTATAACCGGGGCTAAGGATTTCAGAATTCCTTATACACAAAGTATGGGTGGTTATAATGCTGCTGTTATGCGTGGAATACCTGCTGAATTTCTTTATTTTCCTGAAGAAAGTCACTGGATACTGAAGGCACAAAATGGTATATTGTGGCAGAGAGTTTTTAAGGAGTGGCTTGATAAGTGGTTGAAAAAATAAAAACCATATATTGTTTAATAAAGACGCCGATATAAATTATAAATTTATATCGGCGTCTTTATATTATTTTTTAATTCTCGGGTTTCTTTTTACGGGTTTCTTTTTTTTCGTTATTTCTATTTCCTTTTGATATTTTTCAACGGAATGTTTGATGTCGGTAGCAAAACGTTTTTTGGCTATATATCCGGTTGGTTTTTCATCTAAAGATGAATGTTGTTCCTCATTTACGTACTCATTCCTGGATAGTTTTTCTTTGTCTAATAATTGTCTTTTATATTCAGCATGGCGTCTGCTGTTTTGAGATTGTTTTCTGCTGCTTAATACCTTTTTCTTGTTCTCCGCAATTTCTTCTTCAGTCATCAGGCTAATTCCTCTTTTTTCGTCTATATGGATAAGATGTTTTTTATAGAGTGTACCCAAAGCTTTTTTAAATGTTTTTTTGCTGACATGAAAAGCGTCGGCAATAATCTTAGGTGAAGTCTTGTCGTTATAGGGAAGTGGCTCTCCTTTTTCTTTAAGTTTGGTTAATATAGTCTCGGAGAGACTGTCAATTTTTTCAAATCCGGGTTTTTCCAGATAAAGGTCTATTTTCTGGTCAGGACGAATATTCTTTATGAGTCCTTTAATACGGTCACCAATATTAAGAGGCTGGAATACTTCATTATAGTATAGAATTCCCCAATGACTGTTATCTATAATTGCTTTGTAACCGAGATCTGTTTTTTTTGCAATAATCAGGTCAACTTCTTCGTTTACAGCATAATCCATTGTTGCTTCATCAAGATATTTATCCAGTTTTGACGTAGCGACAATTCTCTGACTTTTTTCATCAAGATAAACATATACAAGATAGGTCTCACCCTCTTTCATTCTTTCCTGTTGTTCACGGAAAGGAACAAGCAGATCTTTCATTAATCCCCAGTCTAAAAAAGATCCTACAGGAGTATTGGAAACTACACGGAGTCCGGCGAAATCACCAACCATGGCAAGTGGTTTTTCTGTTGTAGCCACCAGTCTGTCTTCAGAGTCCAGATAAATAAAAACCTTAATGGTATCTCCGGGTTTGCATTCTTCCGGAACATATCTTTTGGGTAGTAAAATCTCTCCATGAGAGCCGCCGTCCAGATAGAGTCCGAAATCAACTTCTTTTACTATTTCCAATTCATTTATCTCACCTATAGCTGCCATTCTTTTTTATTTTTAGATTGCAAAGTTAATCATTAAAAATGGTGTGTCAGTTACTTTTTAAGGAAAAATAAAAAAGGAAGGTAGTGGACTTGCAAACTTTTACCGGACAAAAAGTTAAGCTACATTCATAATTGATTCTTTTCTAATCCAATACTGTTGCCAGAATTCATCAATGGTCAGGTAATCCAATGCTGAGAACCTTACATTTCTTGTCAACGTGCAGGCATATTGGACGCTTCTGTCCGAATGAAAAATCATGCCTTCTGTAAACGGTCTGTTCCTGTTTGCCCTCAGGATCATGGAGCCAATGGTAATAAGAGCTTCGGGATACTTTCAGTACTTTGCACATCACCTCAATCGTCCATCGTTTAGAGTTGTACTCCTTGATAAACTGATAGATCAACGATTGCTCCTGGAGATGATGCTCAAAGCTTTTTTTAGGATGTCACGTTCTGTCTCGGTATCAAACATCCGTTTCTCGAGGGCTGCCACTTTCTTACGCTCAAAACTCAACTTGACCGCATTCTCCTTTAAAATCAATAAAAATTATTGTAGTTTTTTGTTTTCTGATCTTTTATTGGTATATAAATTCACTTTTAGGATGCTCATACCAGTCGGTGTTTGTTGTTCCGCCTGATGTAGCCCAGTTTTTAAAATCAGGATAGGCCTTTGTTATTGCTTTAGCTTCCGATGGATAACTAAATGGTCCTGGTACTGCTAATCCCCATATAAGATTAGTAGTTGATTTATATAAGCTACTAAC
>JAENXA010000275.1 GCA_016649735.1 Prolixibacteraceae bacterium
TACTGTATTATATTTTATATTTTCATTCCAATATGGTTTTAATCCCATATAATGACCGGCAACACCTCCAATGAATTTTAACGAAGGAATATTTATCAAAATTTTCATAAAGGCATAATTTTATAATAATTCCAGAAAAATCTATAGTTGGTGCAATCCCAAAGAAGGCCTGAATCTATAATATAACTGGCCAGTGAATAAAATATAAATAAAAATATTAACCCATAATATATATATCTTTTATTATTCTTTGCATATAGGAATAAATATGAAAGAGAAGGAATCTGAAATATTAAAAAGTAATAGGTAATTCTGGAAAGGACATAAGAGTTAATCAGCATAAAAAATCCTGTTATGCCTATAAAGTACATTATAAAAAAGGTTTTTATTCGTTTTTCATGATTGAAATATCTCTGTATTTCAGGAAGGAACCAGAGATTTAAAGCACATGTTGCTAAAATTATTAAAGATCTTCCTCCAAGGCCTCTTGACCTGATTACAGAAGTAGTTGTTCCTACATATTCTTCATACCCTACAGACGAAAAAAAATTATCAATATTCTGAGAAAAGTTCAGCCATAAGTTTGTTCTACCTATAATAACCCCTATTACTAAAATAAATAAATACCAATATTTATTAAATGGAAGATCTCTGTTTAAAATAAAATAAAAAATAATGCAAAGAACAGCAGAATGATGAATTAATGAGGCTATTAAAATTGTTATAAGAAATTTGATAAGTTGTCTCTTCTCTATGTATTTATATGAATAGATAAATATACAGGAAGCTATAGCCTGCCTCATACCATTATTCCAAATTAAAAACATTGTTCCCAAAACAATAATTATAGAGAAATAAGGATAAAGATATCGCTTATCTTTAAACAGGTATAAGACCAAAAATAATTGTACAAAAGCCCAAAAAGCGAAATAAAAAAAGAAATGAATATGAAATATTGCAAAAACTTTAGCGATAAAAGTAAAGCCTGATTCAAGATCTTTAGTGGAGAAAAAGTATCCTGTTTTTTGCATATACAGGTAATCTTTAAGATAGGATAAATGATCCTGGCCTACCTGCCATCTTGCACCACAGACAAAGGTAAAGGCTAATAATAACAAGATAATTTCGGGGACGAAAAAAGGAGTATCCAATCCCAGTCTTTTCCTTTCAGCCTGTCTTTCTCCGGCATATTTTCCGGAATAAAACATAATGGCAGTTAAAGATCCATATACAAGAATACTGGTTAAAACCATTTTTTCTCTAATTTTGTTAAAAGAGGATATAATGTATTATTAACAATCTCTGACCATTTATAATTAACTAAAGTATCAGAAATATCTAATGCAGATATCCGGTCCCGGTTTTTTACGATAAATTCTAATGCACGGCAAAAATCATCATCACTATCTTTTATTAAAATTCCATTTACATCATTAATAACTTTTTTATTTTCGTATGTACAGGTTGCTATTGTATAAAGCCCTGACATAACATATTCAAAAGTTTTTGTTACAGGTTGAAATTCGTATCTATCCTGAATAGGAACGAAAGATACTCCTATATTACATTTATCAAAAAAAGGTTTAATCTCAGTGTTGGGAATTCTTCCATGTATTTTAACAATATTCAGGAGGTTTAACTTTTTAGAAAGTTTCAGTAACTTATCTGTTTCATTATTATAACCATCTCCAACTATATCATAAGTGA
>JAENXA010000193.1 GCA_016649735.1 Prolixibacteraceae bacterium
AAATACGGACTTAATGTGCCGAAATGTATTACTCTTTCAAATCTTACAGACATAGATAGTGTGAAAGAAGAATTTGATTTTCCGGTATTGGTAAAAGGTAAATTCTATGATGCCAATATTGCATATAACACAGATCAGGTAATAAATCATTATAATAAGATATCTTCTAAATGGGGGCTTCCCGTTATAGTCCAGAAATTTGTAAAAGGGGCAGAAGTTAATGTTGTAGCACTGGGCGATGGTAATGGAAATACAATAGGCGCCGTGCCTATGCGTAAGCAATATATAACAGACAAAGGTAAGGCATGGGGAGGTATAGTTATTGACGATGAAGAGCTAATGGATTTAACCCGTAACATGATTGCCCAAACTAAATGGAGAGGAGGTCTGGAGATGGAAATAATTCTGACATCCGACGGGAAATATTACTTAATAGAAATAAATCCACGATTTCCGGCGTGGGTATATCTGGCACAGGGTGCCGGACAGAATTTACCCGAAGCCATGGTTTCTCTGGCTCTTGGCAGAGAGGTAAAACCATTTACGAAATATGCATGTGGTACAATGTTCATAAGATACAGTTACGATATGATAGGGAATATACACGACTTTGAAAAAATATCACTAACAGGGGAACTGTAAATCGATTTTTATCTGTCTAATAATAAAAGCATTGTCTTTTATACTACCGAAAGGTTTGTAAAAAGCTAACAACTAAATATAAAAATTTTCTATTATGGTCAAAAAAATATACGAAAAACCAATTATAAATAAAATTAATGCAGGTGTGCCTGACAAATCAGGTATGGCAACTCACATTAAAGAAATTCCTGAAATAGAAGGTATTCCAGTTGAAGAAATCACAAAAGAATATGGTTCGCCGGTATTTGTTGTTTCTGAAAAGATAATAAGGGAAACATATCAGGATGCATATCGCGCTTTTTCTACCCGTTATCCCAAAGTACAATTTGCCTGGTCGTACAAAACCAATTATCTGGATGCAGTTTGCAATGTATACAAAGACTTGGGTTCGTGGGCCGAAGTGGTATCAATGTTCGAATACGAGAAAGCACAGAGAAACGGAATAAAAACACAAAACATCATTTTTAACGGCCCTTACAAAAGTAAAGAGACCTTAAAAACAGCTGTAGAAAATGGTTCCTACATTCATATCGACAATTTTGACGAATTATACAATCTTGCAGAAGTATTACAAACCGTTGATAAAAAAGCCAAAGTAGCCATTCGTATCAACATGGAAACGGGAATTTATCCCCAGTGGGATCGTTTTGGTTTCAACTACGAAAACGGAGAGGCATGGACAGCAATCACCCTCATAATGAAACAGGAGAAAATGCAGTTAGTTGGCTTGCATACTCATATTGGCACATATATTTTATTACCAAGTGCCTATGGTGTGGCTGCTTCAAAAATGTCGAATCTGATGCTTAGAATAAAAGCGAAATATAATCATGTAATTTCTTATATTGATTTAGGTGGTGGATTTGCATCAAAAAATACTTTAAAAGGAGCTTATTTACCCGGCAAAGATACATGTCCTACTTTTGATCAGTATGCCGAAGCTATTACCAATGCAATTAATAATTCAGGCATAGAAATAAATGATCTTCCAACTCTGTTTTTAGAAACAGGAAGAGCATTAATTGATGATGCAGGATATTTAATAGGTAAGGTGAAAGCGAATAAACAACTTGCCAATGGCCGTAAATCTCTGGTTCTGGATGTCGGTATTAATAACCTGTTTACCTCATTTTGGTACAATCACGACGTATACCCTGCTCATGTAAAAAGTCATTCTTTGGAAGATATTACACTCTATGGTCCTTTGTGTATGAATATTGACTGTCTTAGGGCTGCAATTCATTTTCCACCTATGGATATTGACGATCATATTGTTATTGTACGTGTAGGGGCCTATAATTTAAGCCAGTGGATGCAGTTTATTTCTTATCGTCCAAACGTTGTAATGATAGATACTAAGGGGAAAATGCATCTTATTCGACGGGCTGAAAATCTTGAAACGTTTACATCACAAGAAGTATCTATTAAGTAATTGCAAATGAAACGTTCAATGTTTATAGATAACCGGAAACAAAATAAGTTATAATTTGTAATTTTCTTAAACTATGCCTTCACCATCCAAAATCAGAGATCTGAAAGAATCAATACTGAATTCCTATTCACAGGTATTCTTTTCTACTAATCCTGTATTGGCTGTCATTCTGCTTATAATTAGTTTTTTTGATCCTACAGCCGGGATTTCAGGACTTCTTGCAGTTTTTGCCGGTATTGTTTTAACCAACTGGATTGGAATTGATAAAAAGAGTATAAAAGAAGGGTTATACGGTTTTAATAATCTTCTGGTAGGATTAGGTTTGGGTATCAATTTTCAGCTATCTTATGAACTTTTATTTATAGTTATAGTTTCATCTGTTCTTACAACTTTTATAACATTTTCATGTATAGGGCTATTAACAAAATATAACCTTCCCTATTTAAGTTTACCATTTTTACTGGCACTGTGGATTAGTCTGCTGGCAACAAGCAAATTTTCGGTTTTAGGATTAAGTGTTCGCGACATATATACTCAGAATGAAATTACAGAAATAGGAGGACTAAAACTTTTACAATTTTTTCAGTCCGTTGACAATCTTATTCCAACGGTTATTGCAGGATATTTTAAGTCTCTGGGTGCTATATTCTTTCAGTTTAATGTACTAAGCGGTATATTTATTTCCATTGGTCTTCTTATATTCTCACGTATTGTTTTTTCTCTTTCGATATTAGGTTATTTAATGGCATTGATCATCTATCTAATTTTCGGTATAGATATGGAATCATTAAACTACAGCTATATCGGATTTAACTATATTTTATCAACAATAGCTATTGGAGCCTATTTTTTTCAGCCTTCAGGTTCTTCTTATTTAGCTTCGCTATCAGTGTTACCAATGGTCATTTTACTGGCCTTTGCTGCTGAAATAATTTTGACCCCATATAAGTTATGCGTATATTCTTTGCCTTTTATCCTTATCGTATATTTATTTCTATATGCTTTACGATTCAGAACTCATCGTTCGCGTTATCTTAATGAAGTATACATTCATCAGAGCACCCCTGAAAAAAACGCCTATTTACAAATCAATCAGGTTAATAAAATACGTTCTACAGGAATACAATCAATTTCATTACCTGTAATTGGTCAGTGGTTTATAAATCAGGGATATAACGGTGATATTACCCATCAGGGAGATTGGCGACATGGATTAGACTTTGTTATTGTAAATGAGAAAAACATAGAATTCCAAAATAAGGGCGATT
>JAENXA010000233.1 GCA_016649735.1 Prolixibacteraceae bacterium
CCCTACATAGAAAATTTACTGACAACTAATTTTTGAAAATCATTCTTATAATTGTTACCTATAGGAATCCATTTCTCATTAATTATAATTCTGTTTTTAGTAACAGATCTTATCTTATCCGTGTTTACTATATAAGATTTATGTACACGTAAAAAACGGTTAGAAGGAATATTGGCAACCATTTTCTTCAATGAGTTCAGCGTTATTATAGGTTTTTCTTCTCCTTCAAGATAAATTTTTACATAATCTTTTAATCCTTCTATATAGAAAATTTTATCAAGATCTATCTTAACTGATTTATAGTCTGATTTTACCATAATAAAATCCTTGGATGGATTTTTATCCAAATCAGCGTTATTATCAATTTTAACATTTTCCATCTCATATAGTCTGTAAGCTTTATTAGCAGCTTTCAGAAACCGCGTAAAAGAAATAGGTTTTAAAAGATAATCCACAGCATTTAATTCAAATGCATCTACAGCATATTCTTTAAATGAAGTTGTAAAGATAACCATTGGCTTATTTTCAAGACTACCAATAAATTCTATTCCTGAAATATCCGGAAATTTTACACCAATAAAAATTAAATCAATTTTTGAATTTTGTAACACATCATATGCTTCAAACGGAGAATTACATTTCTTTT
This sequence comes from Prolixibacteraceae bacterium, assembly GCA_016649735.1. Taxonomy (GTDB): domain Bacteria; phylum Bacteroidota; class Bacteroidia; order Bacteroidales; family Prolixibacteraceae; genus JAENXA01. The sequence continues at coordinate 647 of JAENXA010000233.1, forward strand.
TCAGTTCCAGGAAAGGAATCTGGTCTATATGCTTTTCAATGATCTGCTGTGCTGTAGGATCATTTTCAATTATAATACATTTCATATCCTAATTCTATTAAATTTTTTAATTAATTATACTTTATCTATCTTTTATTAATATATAATATATGAATAATAAGACATATACGACATAATAAAGATATGTTTATATAATAAGCAATAATTATGCCAAAAAAAATTACTATAAGATTACATCCCCAAATAAGTCATAATCAGAAGTGTCAGTTATATTTACCTGATAAAAATTTCCTGTTATTAAAGGCTTTTCCTTTTTAATTATCACTTCACCATCAACTTCCGGAGAATCATATTCTGTTCTTCCAATATAAGAATCTTCTTCTTCTCTATCAATCAACACTTTTAAAGTACTTCCTATGTATCGCCGGTTTAATTTTGCTGAAATATTTTGTTGAATTTCCATAATTTCAGAAGCTCTACTCTTTTTCACTTCCTCAGGAACATCATCTTTATAATGTCTATAACAATATGTGTCTTCCTCGTGTGAATATGTAAAAACTCCAAGACGTTCGAACGGATATTCTCTGATAAAATCTTTTAATTCTTCAAAGTCCTGTTCTGTCTCTCCGGGATGACCTACAAGTAAAGTTGTACGAAGGGATATTCCAGGAACTTCTTTTCTTATCTTTTTAAGCAATTGTTTAGTTTCTGAACCTGTAATTCTACGATGCATTAATCCAAGTACATTATTGCTTATATGCTGAACCGGAACATCAAGATAACTACATACATTATTTCTTTCTCTCATCACAGTTAATATTTCTGTAGGAAACTCTGTAGGATAAGTATAATGTAATCGGATCCATTCCAAACCATTTATATCTGATAATTGCCTTACAAGTTCTGGCAATAAAAATTCACCGTTAAGATCTTTACCGTAGCATGAAAGATCCTGTGCTACAAGTAAAAGTTCTTTAACTCCGCCTGTAACGAGTTCTTTTGCCTCTTTTATAAGGCTTTCAGGTTCCCGCGATTTATATCTTCCTGTAAAATTTGGAATAGCACAAAAAGAGCAGCCATGATTACATCCTTCTGCAATTTTTAAGAATGCATAATGTGAAGGTGTGGTATGAACACGCTGATAAAATTTATTCGCAAAATAAACACCATTCAAATCTTTAATTATTTGCGGTATATCAAATTTACCATAAAAACGATCTACCTCAGGAATTGTCTGCGACAAAACCTTACCATAATGTGCAGAAAGGCAACCCATTACTAACAGTTTTTCTATTCTTCCCTTCTTTCTTGCATCCGCAAAGCTTAAAATGGTATTTACAGATTCCTCTTTGGCGTCATTAATAAATCCACATGTATTTATAATCACTACTGACGCATCATCCTTATCGCTATCTGCTACTACATCAAAGCCGTTAAGACTCAGTTGTTTTATAAGGACTTCCGAATCTATAAGATTCTTTGAACATCCCATAGTGATAATATTTACTTTGGTATTCTGTTTCATGTATAAATTAACTTTAGTATGTCTGATAACTTCTGAAAATATTTAATATTTTTTGATATTTGAATCAATTGTGAATTTTAGGTTGTGGGTAGAATGAGAAAATATACAAAATTAGCCGGTATGAAATATATTTCTATTATTTTTTTATAAAATGTTCGGAAATAATAATTGATCTTTTATATAATATCTAAAATCCGTAAGGAATTTGGTTATAAACGAATCTCTTACAAGTAAATAACTGTTTTGAATACAGATATAATGCAGTTATCG
>JAENXA010000264.1 GCA_016649735.1 Prolixibacteraceae bacterium
AGCTTCAGGAGGTTACAAGGAGATTGTTTCGAAGGTTTCAGGTGACAATGTATATGGTTTGTTAAAATATGAATCCGGAGTACATCGTGTACAACGGGTTCCACAGACAGAGTCACAGGGAAGAATACAGACTTCAGCTGCTACTGTAGCAGTTTTGCCTGAGGCAGAAGAATTCGATGTGGATTTGAGAAAAGAAGATATACGAAAAGATACCTACTGTTCTTCAGGACCGGGTGGACAATCTGTAAATACTACGTATTCCGCTATTCGCCTGACACATATTCCTTCCGGTATTGTGGTGACATGTCAGGATCAGAAATCACAGATTAAAAATCTTGCTTCTGCAATGGTAGAACTTCGTACCCGTCTTTATAACTTGGAATATCAGAAGTATATTGATAAAATATCATCAAAACGTAAAACAATGGTTTCCACAGGAGACAGATCAGCAAAAATTCGTACATACAACTGGCCGCAGGGAAGAGTTACAGACCATCGGATTAATTTGACTTCATATAATTTGCAGTCTGTTATGAACGGAGACCTGGACGAATTTATCGAAAAGTTGCAGTTTGAAGAAAATGCCCAAAAAATGAAGGATAGCGAAATTTAGATAACTGAGATGCAGATTTTTTCTCTGCAATAAATATTAAAAGGAAAGTATTAACTATGAATCAGGAAGAACTCTTTTATCAGATTAAAAAGAAAAAAAGTTTTTTATGTGTAGGTCTGGATACTGACAAAAACAGAATACCAGTTACATTAAAAGGATATGATGATCCTATCTTTGAATTTAATAAGCAGATAATTGATGCAACTCATGATTTATGTGTGGCATATAAACCCAATGTAGCTTTTTATGAGAGTCTTGGTTCACGCGGTTGGCAGAGTCTTGAAAAAACAGTAGATTATCTTAAGAAAAATTATCCTGAAGAATTTATTATAGCAGATGCAAAACGCGGAGATATAGGTAACAGTTCTTCGTTATATGCAAAAGCTTTTTTTGAACAGCTAAAGGTTGATGCTGTGACAATTGCTCCATATATGGGAGAGGATTCTGTAAAACCGTTTTTGGCATATCCCGGAACATGGGGAATTATTATGGCACTTACTTCAAATAAGGGTGCTGTTGATTTTCAGTACCTTAAAGATGGTGAAAGTGGAGATGCTTTTTTTGAAAAAGTAATTAAGACGTCACAAAAATGGGGTACAACAGAAAATATAATGTATGTAGTGGGAGCTACAAAAGCTGAAAAGTTAAAGGAAATAAGAAAAATAGTTCCTGATCATTTTTTGCTTGTTCCGGGTGTTGGAGCTCAGGGAGGAAGTCTTGAGGAGGTAGCAAAATACGGAATGAATAAAAAATGCGGATTGCTTGTAAATTCTTCACGTGGCATTATATATGCATCTTCTGAAAAAGATTTTGCGGTAAAAGCACATGATGCTGCAATGAAAGTTCAGGTCGAGATGGAAGTATATCTTGATAAAGCAGGTATTTAGTGTTGTTTTTATTGTATCCGTAAATACTATATAAAATAAAAAAATAAAATATGACATTAATCAATAAGAATTATTTAAAACTAAAAGCAGGTTATCTGTTTCCTGAAATAGGACGACGTGTTAGTGAATTTGTTCAAGCAAACCCTGATAAAAAAGTAATCCGTATGGGAATAGGTGATGTTACACAGCCATTGGTTCCATCCGTGGTAAGGGCTTTTCACGAAGGTGTGGAAGAAATGGGACACAAGGAAACATTCAGGGGATATGGACCGGAACAGGGATATGATTTTTTACGTAATATAATAGCTGAAAAAGCATTTCAGGAAAAAGGAATAGATATTTCTGCAGATGAGATTATTGTTTCTGACGGATCGAAATGTGATACTGGTAATATTCAGGAAATTTTTGGAA
>JAENXA010000305.1 GCA_016649735.1 Prolixibacteraceae bacterium
AAGTGAGATAAACCCATTTTGATGAACAAGTAATTCTCTATGGTATTTCATTTCGTAAGGTCTTAATGGTAATGGCCCTAGTTTCTCTTTCTCTGTTGCTACGTATCTTTCTTCTCTGCTATAATCATGTCTTTGCATTCTTGTCTGATTAAGCTCTAACGTTTTTTCCCGGAACGCCTGGTTTATTTCATTTAAAGAATAAAAAGTTCTATTACGTAACTTAGCCATTATTCTGTTATATGTTATTTTAACACCATCTTCTACCAGAGCTTTTTGCGTCGGAGAATATGGCTGACACGGAATAACAACAAAATGATAATAGTTCCCCATATCTTCAAGAGCTTTATTTAATGTAGGCTCATAACGATCAGCTTTTATAACTGCAGATTTTAAATTATCAGGGACTAAGATTTTAGGAACTCCTCCAATGAATTCAAAACATTTAGATATGGCGTAAAGGAAATCTTCAACTTTCTGTGATGGAACACAAATAGTGAATAAATAATCAGAGAATGGCATACATGCTACAAAGACCTGGGCTTTTATGGTATCTCCTGTTTCCAGATCTGTATAGCTCATAGTATCTCCTGTGAAATCAACAAATAGCTTTTCCCCGGGTATATATGTGCCGGTTAAAACCGTAGTAGGTTTAGCTGCGTTTATAATTTTGTTTTAAATGATAATAGAATTGCGATTTTCTATATCCATCAGGGTATTTATTAATATACTCCTCCCATAAAAGATATTTCGTTACATGAAGGCGTTGATTTTCTTTTTTTAAATAAGGAAGTTCATTTAGAAAATCTTTATGTCTTGTATCAGTATAGGCTGGCGTTCCTGAATTAAATATTTTTCAAGTTCCGGATCTTCTAATTTTAAAAGTTCTTCCAGCCTTTTATTACTTTCTATAAAGGTGTTAACATATTTATTAACAGTATCTTTATTTAAACCAATTAGTCTTGCAATTTCTCTGTTATAGTGCCTACTATCATATAGTTGAAGCACTTGTTTGATTTTACTCATACTTACAATTTTTCCTGCCATAAGATCTTTGTTTAAAGTGTTTACAAAACAAAGATAAGATACAAAGCTAAAAAAGTGACCCACGATG
>JAENXA010000239.1 GCA_016649735.1 Prolixibacteraceae bacterium
AGCTTCAGGAGGTTACAAGGAGATTGTTTCGAAGGTTTCAGGTGACAATGTATATGGTTTGTTAAAATATGAATCCGGAGTACATCGTGTACAACGGGTTCCACAGACAGAGTCACAGGGAAGAATACAGACTTCAGCTGCCACTGTTGCCGTTTTGCCTGAGGCAGAAGAATTCGATGTAGATTTGAGAAAAGAAGATATACGAAAAGACACCTATTGTTCTTCAGGACCGGGCGGACAATCTGTAAATACTACGTATTCCGCTATTCGTCTGACACATATTCCTTCCGGTATTGTGGTGACATGTCAGGATCAGAAATCACAGATTAAAAATCTTGCTTCTGCAATGGTAGAACTTCGTACCCGTCTCTATAATTTGGAATATCAGAAGTATATTGATAAAATATCATCAAAGCGTAAAACAATGGTTTCCACAGGAGACAGATCAGCAAAAATTCGTACATATAACTGGCCGCAGGGAAGAGTAACAGATCACAGGATTAATTTGACTTCATATAATTTGCAGTCTGTTATGAATGGAGATCTGGATGAATTTATCGAAAAGTTGCAGTTTGAAGAAAATGCCCAAAAAATGAAGGAAAGCGAGATATAGATAACTGAGATGCAGATTTTTTTCTGTAATAAATATTAAAAAGAATATATTAACTATGAATCAGGAAGAACTCTTTTATCAGATTAAAAAGAAAAAAAGTTTTTTATGTGTAGGATTGGACACTGACGAAAACAGAATACCAGTTTCATTAAAAGGACTGGATGATCCGATTTTTGAATTTAATAAGCAGATAATAGATGCAACTAATGATTTATGTGTAGCATATAAACCAAATGTAGCTTTTTATGAGAGTCTTGGATTCAAAGGTTGGCAGAGTCTTGAAAAAACAGTAGAGTATCTGAAGAAAAATTATCCTGAACAATTTATTATAGCAGATGCAAAACGTGGAGATATAGGTAACAGCTCTTCTTTATATGCACGAGCCTTTTTTGAACAGCTAAAGGTAGATGCTGTGACAATTGCTCCATATATGGGTGAGGATTCTGTAAAACCGTTTCTATCATATCCCGGAACATGGGGAATTATTTTGGCACTTACTTCAAATAAGGGCGCTGCAGATTTTCAGTATCTTAAAGATGGTGAAAGCGGAGATGCTTTTTTTGAAAAAGTACTTAAGACGTCACAAAAATGGGGTACAACAGAAAATATAATGTATGTAGTGGGAGCTACAAAAGCTGAAAAGTTAAAAGAAATAAGAAAAATCGTTCCTGATCATTTTTTGCTTGTTCCGGGTGTTGGAGCTCAGGGAGGAAGTCTTGAAGAGGTAGCAAAATACGGGATGAATAAAAAATGCGGATTGCTTGTAAATTCATCACGTGGTATAATTTATGCGTCTTCTGAAAAAGATTTTGCGGATAAAGCACATGATGCTGCATTGAAAATCCAGGTAAAAATGGAAGAATATCTTGGTAAAGCAGGTATTTAGTGTTGTGCTAACCGTAAAGACTATATAAAATAAAAAAACTAAAATATGACATTAATCAATAAGAATTATTTAAAGCTAAAGGCAGGTTATCTGTTTCCTGAAATAGGACGACGTGTTAGTGAATTTGTTAAAGCAAATCCTGATAAAAAAGTAATCCGCATGGGAATAGGTGATGTTACACAGCCCTTGGTCCCATCCGTGGTAAAGGCTTTTCACGAAGGTGTGGAGGAAATGGGACACAAGGAAACATTCCGTGGATATGGACCTGAACAGGGATATGATTTTTTACGTGATATAATAGCTAAAAAAGAATTTCAGGAAAAAGGAATTGATATTTCTGCAGATGAGATTATTGTATCTGACGGATCTAAATGTGATACTGGTAATATCCAGGAAATTTTTTCAACAGAGAGTAAAATGGCAATTTGTGATCCTGTATATCCGGTTTATGTGGATACTACGGTTATGGCCGGGAAAACAGGAGAAGGAGATAAGGATGGCCATTATAGCGGAATAATTTATATGTCATGTACTAAAGAAAACGGATTTATTCCGGAGCTTCCTAAAGAGCGTCCTGACTTGATTTTTTTATGCTTCCCGAATAATCCTACAGGAACAGTAGCAACTAAAAAAGAATTGCAGAAATGGGTTGATTATGCACGTAAAAACAAAAGTATTATATTATATGATGCTGCATATGAGGCTTTTATTACAGAACCTGACATTCCTCATTCTATATATGAAATTGAAGGAGCTAAAGAAGTTGCAATTGAGTTCCGAAGTTTTTCAAAA
>JAENXA010000138.1 GCA_016649735.1 Prolixibacteraceae bacterium
TACTGTTTGTTTTCGGTTTTTATAAATGGTTTTACTTTTTGGTAATGATTTGGGGAACAGTTGCCTATATTGAAAAAATTATAGTGTTATTCAATATTGACGACATAAAAATTGGAATAAAAGGAATATACTGGCTCATGAAAGAAAAAAGTCATAAGTAAAATCCTAATGTGGATTGCGGTGAAACTTTTAAAAAGGGAATAAAGGCAAAATATTATTAATTTGTAATTACTTATGTACAGAAGGTTTATCATTCTTACTTTATTTTTACTGTGTTTTTTTCCCGTTTCCTATGCACAAAAAGTTTCAGGGACAGTAAAAGAAAAAAACGAAGAGCCTATTCCTTATGCAAATGTTTGGTTAAAAGGAACTTATCAAGGCACAATGACCGATGATAAAGGACATTTTTCCATTTCTTCTCCAAAAAATGATACTATTAGTATTTCTTCTGTAGGTTTTATTACCCAGGAAATACCAATTGATCCGGGAAAGGATAATTATCTTTCTATTTATCTTAAAGAGCAGACAGAAGAAATTAAGGAAGTCACAATAAAACCTGAAATTCCGAGAGCCATAGTATTATTCAATGAGATTCAGAAACATAAAAAAGAAAACAGGGAGAAGCTAAATCGTCACAATAAATACAAAAGTGTAGAAACAACCACTGTATATGTGGCAATAGATACACTATCAAAAGTAATACAGTCTTTTGGCAATATGAATGATGTTACCATAAAACTGGATGGTCAGGATCTGCGTTTTTCCCCTATTTATCTTTCAGAGAAAGACCGCGTTATTTCAGGAGACAGTACCATTGTTGTCAATCAAGACCGGGATGGTATTTTCCCAAGAATTAATCAGACACTGGAAAACGTAATTATAAGCCGTGTTACTGTAAATATAGATTTTTACAAAGACCAAATAGTCATAATGGACAGAGGATTCATTTCTCCTTTAGACAAAACAGCTCTTTCGCATTATAACCTTTATCTCAGCGACAGCACAGTTATTGATTCAATAAAATATTTTCATTTTACATATTCTCCAAAAAACAAATACGATCCGTTATTCAACGGTCATTTTACTATAGAAGACGGCTCCTTTGCACTTACAGAAATTGATGCTTTCATTGCAGAATCAGCAAATCTGAATTTCATAAATGGATTTAAAGGTCATATGACATATAAAAAGATGATTGACGGAAGCTGGTTTTATGACGAGCAGAATGTGGGAGTAAATATGTCACTTATTCTTAACAAAACAGGAGATTCAAAATACAGTTCCAAACGAATTGATAATGTATCCAAAGGAAACTGGCTTGTTAACAGAACTACAAAATACTCCACTTCTAACCGATTAAACGATATAAAAGCCTCCGCATGGAAAAAACAACCTGAATTTGCCAAAACCAGTCTTGGTGTAGATGACTACTCCCGTGTAGACAAATTAAAGGAACATTCCATAGTCAAAAATATTGATAAACTCGGAGGTATGGCTCTTACAGGTTATTATAATATGGGGAAGATAGACGTAGGACCTGTGTTCGATATTTACAGTACTAATACAATTGAAGGCCAGCGATTCTCAGTTCCATTAAGAACAAGCGAACAAATGTTTAAACATTATTCGATAGGCGGATTTATAGGATACGGTACAAAAGTTGATGACATAAAATATGGAATAAATCTGGTAGCAGAACCCTTTAAATCAGATAAATTTATTGCCAGATTTAACTACTCAGATGACTATATACTTGTTTCTCAAGATAAATTCCGTCGTTTTATAAAAAATAATCCCAATAATAAGGGAACAGGTAATTTTGTAGCCATATTTACAAGCAGAGAAAAGAATCCATATCTTAAAGAAGAAAAAAGTATGGACTTCAGATTTGAATATAATACACCGGGTGGTTTTCATATAGAAACTTCTCCCTATTATTTACGCAGCACCAGTACCGCTATGGTACCATTTAAAAAAAATGGGGAAAATTATAGTAATTACAAAAATTACGGACTTCTGACGGATGTACGTTTTTCATTCGGACAGGCCTTTGACAAATTCTTTTTCGATCGCATATTTTATGTCAATGTAATTCCTGTTGTTCATTTAAGTTTGGATATGGGACAGACACTGTTACCGGAACAAAAACCAAAAGATGGTGGTTTTTACGCACAGGCAAATGCTTCAATACAGGGCAGATTAACATTCGGACAAATGTTTATGAATTATATTGTCAGCGGTGGTTTTCTGTACGGAGATGCTCCGTATGATTTACTGGATCAGCCTGCAGGTTCCATGTCTTTGGGATTTTCAAAGGATAGATATAATCTGCTGCATTTTGCTACATTCGCTCATAATCTTTACACTGATATACATTTTCATATCAATGGAGGAGGAATTATTCTAAACCGCGTTCCTTTAATAAAAAAATTAAAATTAAGAGAAGTTCTCTCTGTAAAATGTCATTACGGAGATTTAAATTCAGCGTATAAAGGTGTATTTGATCTGCCTGAATATTACCACAATGAAATCAAAAAACCATATGCTGAAGTTGGAATAGGTATTACAAACATATGTAAAATAATCAGGATAGAATATGTACATCAGGTAGTTGGTTCATACATGAATCGCGGATTTACCGATAATGACGGAATATTCTTAAGAATGGAGACAAGCTTCTAAAACAATAGAGACGCCAAATATGGCGTCTCTATTGTTTTAGTCTTTAACTCTACTAAACCTTAAAGCTTTAATTATCCATGAAGGAAAAGATTTTAAAGGATCTCTTTTCTCCAGATGTAAATAAATTCCAAGTTTTTCGAATATAGGCACTTTATGGGTTTCAACAAATTCAATCGGAGTTCCATCAGGATCTGATATGTAAGCAAAATTCCCTGCAGCAGTCCCCATATCAAAATGGTCACCACTATCTACAGTAAAAGGGAAACCCTTTATTGCACATTCTTCTTTAATATCCTTTAGTCCGCTAACATCGAAACAAAGATGAATAAAACCCGGTTCTCCCCATATACGGTTCATAAAAATAGCTTTAGACTGACGGTCTAAAGACTGAACAAGCTCGATCTGAGTTGGTCCATATAATTTTGAAAAAGGGCCTTTACGTAATTTATGTTTCAAAAGGACACGGCGATATTTTTCATTTCCGCCCGGTAAACCATTGAAATCTTCAAATACGCCGGTCTTATCATATATAACCTCTGTATATTGTAAAATATCTGAATATACTCCCATCGATTTATCAATATCCGAAACTCCAACAACAACTCCTGCCACACCCCCATTCAATGATTTTTGTTCAATGAAACAGTCGGACTCTTCCACTACTTCAAAAATATTATTATAAGGATCTGTAAGATAATAATGAGGATGATCCTGAGGATCATTAGTAACAGGGCCCAAGAGATTAACATCCATCTTTTTGTGTCCTTCCCAGGCTCTGCGGATATCACGACATTTCATTTTGCATATAAAAATTCCGGTATCACCAAGTTTAACATCAAAAGCCGAAACTCTTGGTGCAAAATCAAGATGTTGCCAGATTTCAAAACCTCCTCCGCCTTCCATATTTATAGCAAGTGCGGCATATCTGTTACGAACTTTACCTTCGGTATAATGCAACATATATTCAGCCACTGCCTTTTCTTCGAAAATTCTTATATCCATTCCAAGTTTCTCACGATACCATTTCCATGATTTTTTAAAATCTGATACACCGATTCCTACCTGCTGTATTCCTGATATATTTTTTCCCATAATTATCCTCTTATTAGGTTTAACTGAATTACAAATTTATAATTATTTGTCAATTCCCTATTCCCGTCACAATTTTATAATAAAGCCATGGTAAATAACGATGAATGTATACCATCAGTAATTCATTTCCACCGACTAATATCTCTTTTTTATTTTTCTTAATTCCTTTTATGATTTTATAAGCACAAAGATCAGCTGACATACCTTTTGCCTGCCCTTTATCCATTTTTTTGTATGAACAGCCGTCTTTTGTTATAGCATGTAATGAGATATCGGTTCTTATACGTCCAGGAGAAACTATAGTTACATTAATATTATCGTTTACAAGTTCTGTCCTGAGTGATTCAAAAAAACCCTGAAGTGCATGTTTTGAGGCGGTATAAGCTGTTCTCATAGGGAAACCAAATTTCCCGGAGATACTGCTGACAACAATAATATGTCCTGATTTATTTTTAAGCATTACAGGCAAAATAAGTTTGGTAAGTGTTACGGCACTAAAATAATCAAGTTCCATGATTCTGCGATCAATTTCAACACTGGTTTCTTTTGCCCATGACCTCTGACTGACACCGGCATCATTTACAAAAAGATCTATTTGTCCGCCAGTTTTTTCCAACACATCATCTACCAATTCATTTAACTTGTCAGCTTTTGATAAATCTGCAGGTTGAACCCAACACTTACTTGTCCATTTAAGACAACATTTTTTTACCTGATTAAGATTTTTAATATTACGGGCTGTCAAAACAGGAAAAGCTCCCTCTTTTGCAAAAGCAATAGATAATTCTCTTCCAATTCCCGAAGAGGCTCCGGTTATCCATACAACTTTTCCATTTAAATCTTTCATGTTATTATTATAGTTTCTATCAAATTTAA
>JAENXA010000119.1 GCA_016649735.1 Prolixibacteraceae bacterium
TATATATAGGTATTTTTTATCTTTGAACCTGTGATTAATGAATTATTAAATAGGATACAGTCTCTCTTAAAGAAATCAGAGATAAAAAATCAGCGAAAAATTATCATATTTCTCGTATGTGTTTGTATTGCGACTGTTTTATGGTTTCTTAATGCTTTAAATAAATCATATACTGTTGATATAGAATTTCCTGTAAAGTATATTGATCTACCTGCAAACAGAGTACTTTCAAATCATCCTGCAGATAAATTTACACTAACTGTCAGCTCTTACGGGTTTACAATCTTAAGGCATAAACTGAGCCTTGCCTTTAGTCCACTTGTATTTGATGTAAATGAATTTACTAACGGACAATTACAAAAAACTAATAAATCCAAATACGTATTTTATACAGGACAATTTATTAATCGTTTTTCATCACAGATAAGCAATGAGTTAAAAATAAACGCAATACATCCGGATACAGTTGTCTTTAGTTTCGAAAAAATGATGAACCGTTTGATAAAGGTTATTCCTAAAGTTGATATAGATTTTGTGGTTCAGCACGACATTAACCGGCCAATTATAGTAGTTCCTGATTCAGTAATGGTTAATGGCCCTGAATCTATTATGGATACATTATCTTATGTCTATACTGTTTTTCAGAAGTATACTAAAGTTAAAGAACCTATTCATAGGAATATAGTTTTAAAAGAGTGCAAATCTTTAACTTATAAGCCTTTACGGGTGATGATGATAATTCCTGTTGAAGAATTTACAGAAAAGATTCTAATGATTCCTGTTTATGTAAACAATCTTCCTGAAAATGAGCATGTAAATTTATTCCCTGAAAAAGTAAGAGTAAATTTTCAGGTTTCATTAAGTCGTTTTAAAGAAATAAAAGCAGATGAGTTTAGGGTTTGTGTAGAGTATAAAGATATAGTACAACAAAAAGAAACATTAAGTTTGAAACTAGAGGTTCAGCCCAGAGAGCTTAAAGGAGTTTCTATTTATCCTACACAGGTAGAATATCTGATAGAAAAATAATAAAATGATAAAAGTAGGTATAACAGGAGGAATTGGAAGTGGAAAGACTACTATCTGTCATTTTTTTGAATTGTTAGATATTCCGGTTTTTACAGCTGATACCGAAGCTAAACGATTAATGGTAACTTCTCCGGATATAAAAAAAAATCTTATATCTTTTCTCGGTAAGGATATCTATTTTAAAGACCAATCTCTTGATCGTAAAAAAATTGCAAAACTTATTTTTAATTCTCCGGATTTGCTCTCTAAGATAAATGCGTTAATTCATCCTGCCGTACATGAGGAATTTGAGAAATGGTGTGTTAAACAAAATAGTTCTTATGTCCTTTTTGAAGCGGCAATACTTTTTGAATGCGGACTTTACAGAAAAATGGATTTAAATATTTTAATAACAGCCTCTGAAGAAAATAGAATAAACAGGGTGATTGCCCGTGATAATATTTCTAAGGAAGAAGTAAAGAGTAAAATTGCAAAACAGTGGAAAGAGGAGAAAAAAGAGGGTTATGCCGACTACATTATACATAATGATAACCGGGAACTTCTTATTCCCCAATTGTTGAATTTAGATAAAAAAATAAAAAATTGTGAGTATTAATAAATGGATAGCCGGGGGATTAGGCTGGGCTTTTTTTGGTCCCATAGGAGGAATAATAGGTTTTATTGCAGGTTCTGTGTTCGAAAACAAAGAAGCAGTAAAACATTATCGGCAGAATTATTCAGACAAATCAACTACAACAGGGGCCTATATGATGAGCCTTCTTGTTTTGGTAGCTGCAGTAATGAAGGCTGATGGCAGATTGAAAAAATCGGAACTTAATTATATAAGGCAAAATCTTGTTCATTCATTTGGAGAGGAGTCAGCTGAGCAGGCTATGTTGATGCTTCGTGATTTGTTAAAACAAAATATTCCTGTAAATGATGTTTGTCAGCAAATCAGAATGAATCTTGATTATGCTTCACTTTTACAGATGATGCATTTTTTAGTCGGTATTGCACAGGCTGACGGTGTTATAGATTCCAGCGAACAAAGAATATTAGAGCAGATTGGTATAATGCTTGGGATACATGATAGTGATTTTCAGTCTATACGTTCTATGTTTATAGATGAGGTGGATTCAGCATATAAAATACTGGAAATTCCATCTTCGGCGACTAACGAAGAAGTGAAAAAGGCCTATCGTAAAATGGCTATGAAATATCATCCTGATCGTGTAAGTTATCTTGGTGAAGATGTTCAGAAAGCAGCCAGAGAAAAATTTGAGAAAGTGAATGAGGCCTATAAGAAAATTGAGAAAGACAGAAATCTTGTTTAACTAAATAAAATGGACTGTCAGAAAATAACATTTACACTTTCCCCTGATAATGAAACAAACCGGGAAATTCTGACTTCATATCTGTTGCAGATTGGTTTTGATTCTTTTGATGAAACTTTAGAAAATCTTAGTGGTTACTCAAACGAAAAGGAAATAAGTAATGACAAAATAGATTCAGTTTTATCAGGATTGTTTTTCAGTGTAGAATATGATGCCGAAAAAATACCCGATAAAAACTGGAACAGTAAATGGGAAAAAAATAACTGGGTATCATGTAGTTTACGAAAGGCTGAAACTATATAAAATCTAAAAGTCTTTCTTCTCGAATTCCAAAACTTCAAGGTCTTTGATATTTTTGCCGTCAATAGAGAATCTGAGAGATGTACATTTTTTGTGAAAACCGCTAAAGCCAGCGGCTCCAGGATTCATATGCAAACAGTTTATTTTCTTATCATATATAACTTTGAGTATATGAGAATGTCCGCTGATAAATAATTTAGGAGGATTAGCGTATATTTTATCCCTTACTCTTTTTTGATAATGTCCGGGATATCCTCCTATATGTGTCATCCATACGGATACTCCTTCGCAGGTAAATATCTGATCTTCAGGAAACATAAGCCGTAAAGCTCCACCGTCAATATTTCCGTAAACAGCCCTGAATTTTTTTAGTTTAGCAAGACGGTCTGCCAGCTCAATATTTCCTATATCTCCCGCATGCCATATTTCATCAACATTATCGAAGAATTTTATTGTTCTTTCACTTATGTAACCATGTGTGTCTGATAATAACCCTATTTTAATCATGATGCTAATTTTTTTATCCGTGGAAAAAATATACTTAATATTGCCTCAAAGATAAACTTTCAGTTGTTAAAATATTTAATAAATAAGTACTCAGTTTTTTTAAACCTTTGAAAATATGAAAAAAAATATTTTCCATGTTCCGGATCATTGGAGACACAAATCATTAGAGATATATGATTTTGTACTTTATATTATAATTTTCTGCAATCAATTATTAAAAAATCATAAAACACAGTTATTTTAAGTTATGAGTAGGTCTGAAACCTTTTTTATTGCTGACTTTTTTTATACTTTTCCTAATCCATTTGAAACAGAATATAAAAATGAATACAAAAATAGAAGACGCATGGCAATTACTTTATGATGCTTGTTCCAAAGGCATGAGTAAAGAAGATCTTGATGAAGTAATTAAAGCCTATAAATATGCATATAAATGGCTTGGTGATGCAACTATGGTAAATGGAGAAGTTATAATTATTCATTCTCTTGAAGTAGCACTTATAGTTTATAAAGATATTGGACTTGGAAAAGACTCTGTGGTTGCCGGTATTTTGCATAATATTATATATAGTAAGTTGCCAAGTCGTCCTGACATTATAAAAATAGAAAAAAATTTTGGAAAGGTAGTCGGTGATATTCTTATTGGTATGGAAAAAATAAATGCCATAGGAACTGAGAAGGTTAAATCTTATGCCGAAAATTACCGTAAACTAATGCTCACTCTTGCAGGAGATGTAAGGGTTATTCTTGTTGAAATTGCAGATCGTCTTCATGTTATGCGTTATCTGGAAACTTTTAGTTCGGAGGATCAAAAGAGACTTTCAGATGAAACAACCAGTCTTTATGCACCTCTGGCTCATCGTCTTGGTCTATATAATATTAATTCAGAATTACTTGATATAGCACTGAAATATTTAAATCCGAAGGCCTATGATTATGTTTCAGACCGGTTAAAAGAATCTGAAAAGGAGAGAGAGACTTTTGTAACTACATTCGTAAAGCCTATTCAGGAAAAATTACTTGCACGTGGATTCAGTTTTTATATGAAGGCCCGAACGAAATCAATAAATTCCATCTGGAATAAAATGCAGAAGAAGAAAGTAACCTTTGATGAGGTTTATGACATTTTTGCCATACGTATAATTCTGGATTCAAAACCGGAGATGGAAAAATCGGATTGCTGGCAGGTATATTCCATTGTAACAGAAGAGTATCAGGCTAATCCTGAACGAATGAGAGACTGGATTACTGTACCTAAATCCAATGGATACGAGAGCCTTCATGCTACGGTTTTAGGTCCTTTGGGGAAATGGGTAGAGATACAGATCCGGTCGAAAAGAATGGATGAAGTAGCGGAAAAAGGACTGGCAGCCCACTGGAAATATAAGGGTGATAATGCTTCTGCAGATATGGGAAAATGGCTTGCCAATGTCCGTGAAATTCTTGAAAATCCCAGTATGAATATCGTTGATTTTATTGATGAATTTCGTACTAATGTATATAAAAATGAATTGTTTGTTTTTACTCCAAAGGGAGAACTTAAAAGATTGCCTGCCGGAGCCACACTCCTGGATTTTGCCTATGAAATACATTCACAGGTAGGAGACCATTGTATAGGGGGAATTGCAAATGGTAAAAAAGTAACTCTTCACCATAAACTGAAAAACGGAGAACAGATTTCTATACATACCTCAAAAAATCAGACACCTAAGCTTGATTGGCTTAATTTCGTCATTACTGCAAAGGCGAAAAACCGTATTAAGTCCAGCCTTAATGAGGAAAAGAAAAGAATGGCTGACAACGGGAAAGAGATGCTTGAGAGGAAATTGAAAAACTGGAAAATAGAATATAACGATGAAATTATCCGTACACTTCTTAAATATTATCATATTAAACTGGCGCAGGACCTTTATTACAATATTTTTACCGAAAAGATAGATCCTTTGGAAATAAAAGGAATACTGGTGAAAAAAGAAGAACCTGATTCTGTTAGACAGACAATGGAAGAAGTGTTGAGCTCTGATCAGCTCAAAGAATTGGATTTTTCAAGTGATGATGACTATTTAGTCATTGACAATAATCTAAAAAA
>JAENXA010000225.1 GCA_016649735.1 Prolixibacteraceae bacterium
GCTGCATTCAGAATACATGGCATATTCCCTCCACGTTTTAAAGCATAAAAAGATAGTGCAAGGTTACGAAAAATTTTTGAATCAGGCTTTTCAAATGTCAGTTTTGAACAATCTTCGAAACTAAATCTTTTAAAACACGAATACAATCTATTAGGAAAATTCAAAGCATACTGAATAGGAAGTCTCATATCCGGTAGTCCCATCTGGGCTTTCATTGCCCCATCCCTGAACTGAACAATGGAATGAATAATACTCTGTGGATGAACTATTACCTCAATCTGGTCCGGATTAAGATTAAATAACCATTTAGCCTCAATTATCTCAAAGCCCTTATTCATCATACTGGCAGAATCAATAGTAATTTTATTTCCCATGTTCCAGTTAGGATGATTAAGAGCATCTGATACCGTAACATTTAATAACTGTTCATATGAATATCCCCTGAATGGTCCACCGGAAGCAGTCAGAAATATTTTCTCTATTTCATTATTTTCCTCTCCTTTTAAACACTGAAAAATAGCTGAATGTTCAGAATCAACAGGATATATATGAACATTATGTTCCATTGCTTCTTTTATAACAATCTCACCGGCAACAACAAGAGTCTCTTTATTAGCCAGAGCTATCTGCTTTCCGGCCCGGATAGCATTTAAAGTAGGAACCAGCCCGGCAAAACCTACCATAGCCACCAAAACCAAATCAACATTTTCAGATGCTACCACCTGTGATAAAGCATCCTTTCCTGCCAGCACATTAACAGGCTGATCCCGCAGCAATTCTTTTAGGTCTTTATATTTTTGCTCATTGGCTGTTACTACTGTCACCGGTTTGAATTTTCTTGCCTGAGAGGCCAGTAATTCTATATTATTATTTGCGGCAAGAATCTCGACTTCAAACGAATCGGGATTTTTTTCTATAACCTCCAGACTCTGCTTCCCGATAGATCCTGTAGATCCCAGAATAGCAATCTTCTTTTTCATTAATTATTTGTTTTTTTTTACAATTTACATAAAGAATAAAGATAGAATATTCGTTGATTCTTTACTTTTTAAAAATCTATATATTTTTCAGGATCAAGAGGTGTTCCTTTACACCATAATTCAAAATGAAGATGAGGACCGGTAGTCAATTCTCCAGTATTTCCCATCAGGGCAACAACTTCACCCGCCTCTACGTGATCTCCTTCTTCTTTTAAAAGCTGAGAGTTATGTTTATATACTGAGAGCATATTATATTGATGCTGAATACAAATTACATATCCTGCATCAGTAGTCCAGCCTGCAAAAATAACAGTTCCCGACAATGTCGCGGAAATTCTGGAATCTGGCAAACCAACAATATCCACAGCCAAATGGTTAATTGCTCTGTCAAATTTTTGAGAAATCATACCTTTTAAAGGTGTGAAAAAATGAATCTGAAATAATTCGGAGGGTTTCTTCTGAACAGAAAGATTTATCTTTTCTTCCAGTAATTTTTGTTTAAAAATAGAATCATGAATAGAATCATAAGTCTGAAATTCCGGTTTCACAATAAAAGCAGTAGTATCCCTTGAATAATCAGCATCGTCAGGAACATCTCCCTTAATCACAGATTTTATCTTATCAAGATATTCATCACGCATATTTATCTCTTCTTCAAGAGAATCCACCATAATAGCATTTCTGACAATCAGATTACGGATATTTGGAGTATAAAACCCGGGCACTAAACGATTTACCGGAGTATAAACAATAATAAAAGCCGTCAGAAAAACTAACAACAAAGAAATTATTCCTCCAATAATAAAAAATCTTATTCTTGTAATATGTGTACTCCATGTTGTCTGAAAAGTAGTATCATTATATATAATAAGACGATATTTATTTCGCATTTTCTGCAAAAATCGTTTTTTACTGTTATCCTTTTTCATTTGCTTTTATTCTTTCCCTTATTTTAATCATTATGCTGATTATTCTTATATTCTAAAAGTCAAAATTATAAAGAATATAGAGACAGACTAATTATAGTACTGAATTTTAATTCTTTTTAACCAAAATAAAAACACGATACTCCTTGGTTTTATAAAAACTATATTTTATCTTTGCAACACTTTTGTAAGAAACCAATCTTCTTTTGATCTTATAAGAAATCATAACAAAAGAAGAAAAAGATATATTGCGGGGTGGAGCAGTTGGTAGCTCGTTGGGCTCATAACCCAAAGGCCGGCAGTTCGAGTCTGTCCCCCGCTACTAAAAAAACGAAAATACTAAATAGTGTTTTCGTTTTTTTAGTAATAATTTTTATTTTTTATCTGTTTTTACTCCTGAGATAGAAAGATGTTCCTGAAAATTTTTATTCATACTTAAATATAACAACCTGGATTCGTGTTTTCTTAGGTTTATAGTAACAGACCGCATTTTCCCAAAATTAATTCCTTCAGCAAAAGGCTCCCACTGACAAACCCAGCAGTTTTTCTCTCCAACAAGATTAACTATATAAAATTGCTCCTCATTCTCTTCTTCTGCATCATTAAGAAACAATACACCCCAGGATTTGGGAGATTTATAACTATAAACAAGGACTTTAAATTTTTCACCGACAGTCATACATGGAATTTCAGCAGACTGAGGCCTAATACTATTCTGCAGAAACCTGAAAAGATTAAGAGACTCTTCTTTTAATGTAGAAAA
>JAENXA010000213.1 GCA_016649735.1 Prolixibacteraceae bacterium
AGATTAGTTTTTAGACCGGACATTTATTTATAAATACGATATCATGAATAGTTTTGGACAGATTTTCAGATTAACTTCTTTCGGGGAATCACACGGTGAAGCTATAGGCGGAGTAATAGACGGTTGCCCTGCTGGTTTACATATCGACTTATCTTTTATTCAGGAACAACTGGATCGTAGAAAACCAGGGCAGTCAAAAATTACAACCCCCAGAAAAGAGGATGACAAAGTTGAGTTTTTGTCAGGAATTTTTAATGATATAACTGAAGGTACGCCAATTGGTTTTATTATTCGTAATACAAATCAGAATCCGGGTGATTATGATACTTTGAAAGATGTTTTTAGGCCTTCACATGCTGATTATACTTATGCTACTAAATATGGTAACCGTGATTACAGGGGAGGGGGACGTTCTTCTGCACGAGAAACTGTGGCACGTGTAGTGGCAGGATCTGTTGCAAAGTTATTTCTTAAAGAAAATAACATAGAAGTAAAAGCATTTGTCTCAAGAGTGGGGAATGTGGAATTGAAAAAGAATTATAAGGAACTGGATCTTAATCTTACAGATTCAAACATGGTTCGTTGTCCTGATCCTGATATTGCACAAAAAATGATTGACGCAATAATAGCTGCGCATTATGCTTCAGATACTCTGGGTGGAATAATTCAGTGTGTTATAACTGGAGTCCCTGTTGGTCTCGGAGGACCTGTATATAATAAACTGCATGCCGACCTTGGACGTTCTATGCTAAGTATTAATGCTGTTAAAGGATTTGAATATGGTACAGGATTTGAAGGTACCCGGCATACCGGTTATGAACAGAATGATGTGTTTGTAAAAACAGATTCAGGAATTCGTACAAAAACAAATAATTCAGGTGGAATTCAGGGGGGTATCAGTAATGGTGAAGATATTTATTTCAATGTTGGTTTTAAACCAATAGCTACATTACTCAGAGAACAAAACACTGTAAATACAAAAGGAGAGGAAATTGTAATTCATCCGGAAGGTCGTCACGATGCATGTGTGCTTCCACGTGCTGTTCCTATTGTAGAATCTATGGCTGCTATGGTAATAGCTGATCATCTTCTGATGAAGAGACTCGACAAAATTTAAAAGATTAATACTGTTTTACGAGGGGAAAAAAATAATCGTTTTTTTATCATAAAAAAGCGGTATAGTGTTATTTTATATAATCATTAGCTTGTATATTTAAAGAATACTATTTACAAAAATATACATATGAAAAAAGACAAAAGTCAGGACAGAATTGTTCCCCAAAAGTATTTATTACCTTTTATACTTGTTACCAGTTGTTTTGCATTGTGGGGATTTGCAAACGATATAACAAATCCTATGGTAGAAGCTTTTTCCCGTATTTTTGATATGGGTGTAAGTGGAGGAACTTGGGTTCAGGTTGTTTTTTACGGTGGATACGGACTTATGGCTTTTCCTGCAGCGATTTTCATAAAGAAGTTTACTTATAAAGCAGGAATTTTATTAGGACTTGGATTATATTCTACGGGAGCTTTGCTATTTATTCCTGCCAGTAGTATAGGTTTATTTTATCCTTTTCTGATTGCATATTTTGTAATGACCTGCGGGCTTTCTTTTCTTGAAACAAGTTCAAATCCATATATTTTATTTATGGGTCCGGAAAGCACTGCCACACGTCGTTTGAATTTTGCCCAGGCATTCAATCCTATGGGGTCTCTTACAGGAATGTTTATTGCCAAAAATTTGATACAGGCACGTCTTGATCCGCGCAGTGCAGCACAAAGAGCATTGCTTTCACCTGATCAGATGGAACAGGTAAAATTTCATGATCTTCATATACTTAGTGCTCCTTATATTTTTATAGGAGGAGTTATTATTCTGGCATTTCTTATTATTTTATTTGCAAAAATGCCCCGGAATGATGAATCTACACATAATTTCAATTTTTGGAATACTATTAAGAAACTTATAAACATAAAGAGATATCGTGAGGGCGTAATATCCCAGTTATTTTATGTTGGTGCCCAGATAATGTGCTGGACATTTATAGTACAGTATGGCCAGCGAATTTTTATGAATCAATTTGGAATGTCAGCCGGTGAAGGTGCACAAAAGGCTCAGTTTTATAACATTATAGCAATGAGTATTTTCCTTGTGTCCAGATTTGTTTGTACGTTCCTTTTAAAATATATTACTCCGGGAAAATTACTGAGATATCTTTCAATAGGAGCTGTAGTTTTATGTATAGGAGTTATATCATTCCAGAATATAAATGGGTTGTATTGTCTTGTTGGAGTATCTGCATGTATGTCTTTAATGTTCCCAACAATATACGGAATAGCGTTAGAAGGCATGGGGGATGATGCAAAATTTGGAGCAGCAGGATTAATCATGGCTATAATAGGAGGATCATTCCTTCCTAAAATTCAGGCATCTATTATTGATCTTAATACTGTTTTTAATTTGCCGGCTGTAAATTTCTCTTTTATTATTCCTGCTCTTTGTTTTGTTGTTATAGGAATTTTTGGATATAGAGCAGAAACAGTTTATAAAAATTAATTATAAAATATGAAATTTCATTTTGAGTTAGACAAAACATCTTCTCAGACAAAGACGCAACAACTGGTTTATGCTATTAATGAATCCATAAGTAATGGAGAATTGAAGGAAGGGGATTTCCTTCCTTCAATTAATAAATTGAGTAAACAAAGTGGAATTTCAAGAGATACAATTTTTAAAACCTATTCAATTCTAAAACAAAGAAGTGTATTATCATCCACTCCTACAAAGGGATATTTTGTTAATTCTGTTTCTTTTAAGGTGATGATGCTTCTCGATAATTTCAGTGCATTTAAAGAGCAACTTTACAATAGTTTTAGGAA
>JAENXA010000042.1 GCA_016649735.1 Prolixibacteraceae bacterium
ATTCCATACAGCTGTAATCTGTGCCGAATTTTCAGAATCAAAAGAATCATTACCCTGAATATATTTATAAAGCAATTGGAGTGTGAAATTTATGGAAAAATCCTTATTATGTATGTTATAATTACCACCAAATAAAAAAGCATTTCTTATAGAATAGCCAAAACCATCAGAATTTCCAACTCCACCATCATACTCTGCCTGCATGCCAAACGGAGAATCACCTAAATTTAGTGTTCTGCTAATTTCCATGTAGCTGCATGAAGTATGATTATTTTCACCATTATCATAGTCAAAATCAACAAAAAAATAGGTATTACCCCATTCATCAGCCTTAAACATTTCAAGTGTTGTTGTCAAATATTTACGATTTTTTCCAAAATCATAATGTTCCTGTATATCTGTCTGAGAGAAAAGCAATGTACTGTATGTTAGGAAAAAAAAGCAAAATAAAATCTTTCTCATGTCTATGTTAGCAGATAATAATTCATGTAAAAATTAAAGGATTTTTATGAAAATATCAAAATGCAGTCAAAATTAATTGTAAAAAAAGAATTTTGACAAAACTGATATAATTTATTAAAAGATTTAAGAACAAATGACAAAATAAACTACATTTTTACAATCTGCTCTCAAGAATTTCACGAACTTTTGATGGAGTAACTATTCCGTTTTCCCCTATATTCCAGTTAGCTGATTTAAATTTACTGACTATGGTATCTATTGTATCCTGACCAATTCCATACTCTGAAAGTCTGGTCTTCTGTCCTACAGAACGGAAAAATTCATCAGTTTTTTCAATAACGGCATCTATAATAGCATCAGAATCTTTTGATCCGTCCTTACCTTTAGTTATATTCCATACTTTATCAGCATAGCGAAGAAGTTTCTCTTTTTTCTCTTTACGCATAACTGTCATCGTTCCGGGATAAACAATAGCAAGCGTCTGACCATGATCAAGACCTTTTTGTGCAGTCAGCTCATGACCGATCATATGAGTAGCCCAGTCCTGAACCACACCCATGGATATAAAACCATTAAGTCCCATTGTTCCGGTTAGCATATAATTGGCACAATCATCATAACTTCTGTCTTCTTTTGTTATTTTAGGTGCAAGTTCTATAAGAGTCAATAACAAACCTTCGGCCCAGCGATCCATTACCATAGCTTTATTGTCAAATGTAAGATACTGCTCCAGAGTATGAGCAAAAATATCAACTATACCATTAGCTATCTGACGTTTCGGTAATGAATATATTACTTCAGGATCAAGAATGGAAAATTTAGCATAAGTCAAGGGGCTGCCAAAAGAATATTTATCTTTTGTTTCACGACGTGACACTACTCCACCATTATTCATTTCTGAAGATGTAGCAGGAAGCGTTAATACTGTTCCAAATGGAATTGCATCATCTACCTGAGCCTGTTTAATTAATATGTCCCAAGGATCATCTCCTTTATATTTAGATGCTAAAGCAATAAATTTAGTCCCGTCTATAATTGAACCTCCACCAACTGCCAAGATCATATCAACATTCTCATCCTTACATATTTTAACAGCTTTCATTAAAGTTGTATAATCAGGATTAGCCTCTATACCTCCAAATTCTATTATATCACTATTACATTTTTTCAATGCAGTTATCACCTTATCATAAACACCATTTCTTTTTATAGAACCACCACCATAAGTTATCATTATCTTAATACCATCAGGAATTTCTTCTGATAACCGGGAAATTTGTCCTTTACCGAAAATTAATTTTACAGGATTGTTGAAAATAAAATTATTCATCTCTATTGTTTTTTAATGATTAATGAAACTATAAACACAATGTTAATATAAAAAACCAACATTTAAAAATATGGAATATTAAGGTAATACCTAAAATCCGCAAGAAATTATCTATTACGCATCCAACTAACTTCAAATCAGTCGTTACACTAAGTAACCCTCAATCACCATAGCTAATGCTATGCTTCAATCGGTTTACTTCCTTATTTATTGTTATTTGAATGCTCATTACGAAACCTCCTTGCGGAATTTAGGTAACAATATGTTTATTCTTCGAATCCATAACCATAGCCAAGACGTGTAACTATATGGGATCCGTATTTACCTATTTTCTTACGCAACCGGGTAATGTTAACATCAATTGTACGATCAAGTACAACAACGTCATCTTTCCATATACGACGCAATATGTCTTCACGGGAAAAAATAACACCTCTGTTTTTAAGAAACAATATAAGAATCTCCATCTCTTTTTTTGTAAGACTTACTTTCTCTCCATCAAGAATACATCGTTTTCTAATAAGATCCACTTTAAGTTTTTCGTATTCAACTGATATTTTTTCATTACTGTCAGTAGATGTACGACGCAATACACTTTTCACTCGGGCTATTACTTCACGAACAGAAAAAGGTTTTGTTATATAATCGTCGGCTCCAATATTAAATCCTGCTATTGTATCATTTTCGGTATCCTTTGCTGTGCAGAATATAATTGGGATATCAGCTGTTTCCATCTTTGATTTAAGTATCTGTGCCATTTGAATACCACTCATTTTACCCATCATAATATCAAGAAGAATAAGATCATAATCCTTTATTGATAACTTTAATGCTTTTTCTGCACTAAAAGTAGTATCCACTTCGAAGCCTGCAATTTCCAGATTAAATTTCAAAATTTCGCATAATGATTCTTCATCATCTACTACTAAAATTTTTTGTTTTGTCATATTAGGGTTCCTTATAAGATTTTATAGCAAGGTTAGTAAAGTATAATAAAAAAATTATATGAATTTAAAATGTAACATAATTGTAATACCTAAGTTCAGGATTTCTAAGAAATCTGAAACCAAAATTTATGCATGTCCTCTGTAAATTCCATCTCTGTTTAATTTTTTTCTCTAATAGATTTTATAAATACATTATCAGGATACCTTATGTCTGCAAGGAATAATCCCTGTGGAGGAACAGACATTCCTGCAGATGAACGGTCTTTGATTTTCAAAATTTTTATCATATCCTCTTTATCAATTTTGTTCCTGCCTACCAAAATTACCGTTCCTACAATAGCTCTTACCATATTTCTTAAAAACCGATTAGCTCTTACTGTGAAAATAAGGGAATCTCCTTTTTTTTCCCAATGTGCAAAATCAACAGTACAATCATTAGTTTTTACATCTGTATGAAGTTTACTAAAACTGGTAAAATCATGAGTTCCTATAAGAAGACAGGAAACTTCATTCATTTTATCAATATCGAGATCACCGCGTAAAAACCATGAAATCTCCTGATTAAAAGGATTTTTATTCTGATTAATATAATATCGGTATGTTCTGGAAAAAGCATCAAAACGTGCATGAGCATTTTCCTTTACCTTATTAATACTGTATATAACTATATCCTTATCCAAAAATCCGTTTAAATGCTGAAGAAAACCTGAATCATCCAAGGTCGTTGAAACTGAATCGAAATGTGCAACAAAATAAGATGCATGAACTCCTGAATCTGTTCTTCCGGCACCTGTTACCAATATTTTTTCACGACAGATTGTACTTAATGCTTTTTCCAGAGAAGATTGTACTGTCACAGCATTGGGCTGTATCTGCCAGCCATGATAATTAGTTCCCTTATATTCCATTTCAATAAAGTATCGTTGCATCGGATATTTTTTATAATAATAGATTATTGCGCCTTTTGTCCATTTAATATAGGTAATCAAGCTTAACAACTTTTAACAAAGTTAAGTTCTTTTTTGCATGAATTAGATGTAAATTCGTGTTTTCAATAATTAATTAATAAAAAAGATGAATCAAGAAGTTGATATTAAAGAACTAAACGAACGGATCCAAAAAGAAAGTTCGTTTGTAGATTTGATTAACATAGAAATGAATAAAGTTATCATCGGACAAAAACATCTTACTGAGAGTCTTATGATAGGTTTGCTAACAGGTGGTCATATTTTGCTGGAAGGAGTTCCCGGTCTTGCAAAAACACTTGCAATTAATACTCTTGCAAAAATAATAGATGCTAAATTCTCCAGAATTCAGTTTACTCCTGATTTATTGCCTGCTGACCTTTTAGGTACAATGATATACAGTCAGAAATCAGAAGAATTTCTGGTAAAAAAAGGCCCTATTTTTGCAAACTTTATTCTTGCAGATGAGATTAATCGTGCTCCGGCAAAAGTACAATCAGCCCTTTTGGAATCTATGCAGGAACATCAGGTGACAATCGGACAGAATAGTTTTAAACTGGAGGATCCGTTTCTTGTTATGGCGACACAGAATCCTATTGAACAGGAAGGTACTTATCCCCTGCCGGAAGCTCAGGTTGACCGTTTTATGCTTAAAGTAGTAATTGATTATCCTAAAAAAAGCGAAGAATCAGAAATAATAAAATCAAATCTTCTAAAACAATATCCTACACCTTCAACTATTCTTAAACCTGAAGATATAATTAAGGCTCAGGATGTGGTTAAAGATGTATACCTTGATGACAAAATCAACAAATATATTGTTGAGATTGTATTTGCGACACGTCATCCCGAAGATTATAAACTGGAAAAGTATGCAGACATGATTTCATTCGGTGGTTCTCCGCGTGCAAGTATAAACTTGGCACGTGCAGCAAAAGCATTTGCTTTTATTAAACGCCGTGGTTATGTAATTCCTGAAGATGTCCGTGCCGTATGTCCGGATGTTCTTCGTCACAGAATAGGTTTGAACTATGAAGCTGAAGCCAATAATATTACTTCTGAAGAAATTATCACCGACATTCTAAATATTGTGGAAGTACCATAATAATATTTTTTATATCGTAAATTCTGTTACTTAATAAAGTTGGGATTACAAATTTCTTTAACAAAGAAATAAAAACGAAGAGAAAAAAGAAAAGAATATTGGTTCCCGGTTATTGGTTAATATCAAAATGAGAAAACATAAAACCAAAACCAGGGATCAAAAATCTATATTTTTCATTTATGGAACATAAGGAATTATTAAAGAAAGTCAGAAAAATCGAGATAAAGACAAGAGGACTGAGCCGTAATATATTTGCCGGCGAATATCATTCTGCCTTTAAAGGAAGAGGAATGGCTTTCAGCGAAGTAAGAGAATACCAGTTTGGAGATGATATAAAGAATATCGACTGGAATGTAACTGCACGCTATAACAAACCCTACATTAAGATTTTTGAAGAGGAAAGAGAACTTACCGTTATGTTACTTGTAGATGTCAGCGGTTCGCGTAATTTCGGAACTTTTGATAAATTTAAAAGGGACGTTATTACTGAAATAGCCGGTATTCTGGCATTTTCAGCCATACAAAACAATGATAAAATCGGGGTTCTATTTTTCTCGGAAAAGATAGAAAAATTTATTCCTCCCCAAAAAGGTAAAACACATATTCTTCATATTTTAAGAGAATTAATAGACTTTACCCCTGTAAAAAAAGGAACAAACATTAGTGAAGCCCTCCATTATCTCACGAATGCAATTAAAAAAAGATGTACATGTTTTCTGATTTCCGACTTTATACAAAAAGAAAGAGAATTTGAAAAGGCATTAACCATTGCAAGTAACAAACACGATATGGTCGCGCTGAGAATTTATGACCAGAGGGAATCAAATCTGCCACCAATTGGGATGATAAAACTAAAAGATGCTGAAACCGGAAAATACTGCTGGGTAGACACAAGCAGTTCTAAAGTTCGTCATACATATTCTCAGTGGTATGACAATAATCTCAGACTGATGGAATATACCTTCAAAAAATTCGGTGTGGATTACGCTAATATCAATACCAATGAAGATTATGTAATTGCTCTTATGGGCTTATTCAAAAAGAGAGGATTAAAAGCTTAAATATGAAAACATTTAAAAAACATCTGTTTTGTTATATGCTGATGTTAAGTTTTGGATTTCTTCTTTCAACTCAGGTTAGTGCACAAAGAATTCAGGCACGTGCCACCATTGACTCCGTAAATTATTTAATAGGAGATCAGCTGAAAGTACATTTAGAACTTGAACAGCCCAAAGGAATAAAAATTAATTTTCCTGAAATAGGAGATTCACTATCTTCTACAATCGAAGTTATAAAACGGTCACCTCTTGACACGTTTCATCTGGACAAAAGTGAACAAATAAAAATTATTCAGAATCTGACCATTACTTCTTTTGACACAGGTAAACAGGTAATTCCTCCTTTTTATTTTTCCCTAAAAAATAAAGGGATGATGGATACAATAGAATCCCTTCCTGTTGATTTCTTTGTAAAAAGTATGAAAATTGATACAACTAAAGGGCCTGTAGATATTAAACTTCCATATAAGGCTCCGGTAAATTTAAAAGAAGCCTCTCCTTACATTCTGGGAATTATACTAATAGCCTCACTTATTTTCTTTATTTTTTATTATATAAACAGAAAAAAGCATAACAGATCACTTTTCGGTAAGCCACTTAAACCATTTGAGCCTCCTCATATTGTAGCACTCAGGTCTCTTAATGAAATCAGAAATGAAAAGTTATGGCAGCAGAACCAGATAAAAAAATATTACAGTAAAGTTACGGAGACACTACGTATTTATATGCAAAATGAATTTCACATTAAAACAATGGAATGTACAACAGATGAAATATTATCGGAATTTAAAGAGAAAAAAAATCTTATTCCCGAAAATTTGTACAATGAGCTAAAAGATATTTTAAATACGGCTGACCTTGTAAAATTTGCAAAATATAAACCTGCTGCTGACGATAATGAGCAAACATTAAAGGAAGCCTACTTATTTGTTAATGCGACAAAGCCTGAAATAAAAGAAACTGAAAAAATTGTAAAGGGCAAAAGTAAGAAAGACAATGATCTTGATAATAAAGATCAAAAAGAAGAATCGCTTCCCTTAAAAGAAGAATCTTCTTCTGATAATAAAATTAAACAGGAAAAGCAATGAGTGAAATTACGTTTAAAAATCCGGAATTTTTCTATCTGCTATTCGTATTAATTCCAATAATAGTATGGTATATTCTCCGATACAGAAAATCCGGAGCAAGTATCCATTTTTCTTCGATAAGAGGAGTTAGTAATATTAAAAAAAACTGGAAACATTATTGTCGTCATATTCCGTTTTTATTGGAAATTGCAGGTTTTTCACTGCTAACAATTGCACTTGCCCGACCACAATCATCAAAAAACTGGCAAAATATCTCTACAGAAGGTATTGACATAGTAATTTCGCTGGATATCTCAAGTTCCATGCTGGCACAAGATTTTCAGCCAAACAGACTTGAATCTGCAAAAAAAGTTGCTACACAATTTATATCCGGACGAAATGACGACAGAATAGGACTGGTTATCTTCTCAGGAGAAAGTTTCACACAATGTCCGCTAACTTCTGATCATGCTGTCTTAATTAATTTGTTTAATGAAGTAAAAAGCGGAATGATTGAAGACGGAACAGCCATAGGTAATGGATTGGCAACAGCAGTAGCACGTCTTAAAGGAAGTAAAGCAAAAAGCAAGGTGATTATCCTTTTGACAGACGGGGAGAACAACCGCGGAGAAATTGCTCCTGTAACAGCAGCTGAACTGGCAAAAACATTCGGAATAAGAGTTTATACAATTGGTGTAGGAACAATTGGAACGGCACCTTATCCCGTGCCTACCCCGTTTGGCACACGTATACAAAATATTCCGGTAAAAATTGATGAAGCTACACTTCAGAAAATTGCAGAAACTACCGGAGGTAATTACTTCAGAGCCACAAACAATGATAAATTGATTCAGATATATAAGGAAATTGACAAGATGGAGAAATCGAAAATAGACGTTAAAAAGTACAGCAAAAAAGAAGAAGAATATGAACGTTTTTTACTTGACGGAACTCTTTGTCTGATTCTCGGGCTATTTTTTAAAATAACTATTTTCAGAAATATTCCTTAAAAATAAGAAAACATGGAAATATTTAGATTTGCAAATAGTATCTATTTATACGGACTGATAATAATCCCTGTACTGATTTTTCTTTTTATTCTTACGCGGATAAGGAGAAAAAAACTTCTTAAAAAATTCGGACAGGAAAAGATCATGGAAGAATTAATGCCCAACGCCAGCAAAAGCAGACCGGTATTCAAATTTATTCTATGGATACTGGCCATTACATCCATTATTTTAGGACTGGCAAGGCCTCAGTTTGGAAGTAAATTAAAAACAGAAAAGAGAAAAGGCGTGGAACTGATGATTGCTCTTGACGTATCAAACTCTATGCTGGCCGAGGATATACAGCCTAATCGTCTTAAGAGATCAAAAAGAGCCATCATTCGCCTGGTAGATAAACTTAATAATGATAAAATAGGTCTGATTGTATTTGCAGGTAACGCATATACACAGATACCCATTACCACTGATTATGAATACACAAAATTGTTTCTTGAATCAGTAAACACTGACATTGTACCTAAACAGGGGACAGCCATAGGATCAGCTATAAACATGGCTATAAATTCATTTAATCCGCAATTTAAAGGAAATAAAGCAATCATAGTCATTACAGATGGTGAGAATCACGAGGACAATGCTGTAGACATAGCTTCAGTAGCTTCAGCACAGGGAATAACTGTGCATACCATTGGCATGGGATTGCCAGACGGAGCACCAATTCCTGTTTATACCAACGGTCAGAAAGGATACAAAAAAGATAAAGACGGACAGGTAATTGTTACAAAGCTAAATGAAAAGATGCTTCAGGAAATTGCTGCTGCCGGTAAAGGAATTTATGTGAGAGCCAATAACGCTGAAGTAGGATTAAATACTCTTTTCAACGAAATAAAAAAAATGAAGGGCGCAGAAATGGAATCGAAGGTTTATTCTGAATATAACGATCAGTTTCAGTGGTTTATTGGATTTGCTCTAATAATGCTATTTTTTGACTTCTTTATTCTGGAAAGAAAGAATAAATATCTTAAGAATATAAGATTGTTTGGGAATAAAAAGAAATAAAATAAAGCATATCGGATTATATCTAATTGATAAATTATTACAAAAATGAAGATTGTTTGTTATTTATTATTAATATTTAGTTTCCTTAGCATTAAGGCAAATGCTCAGGAAGAACGTAAATTTATACGTAAAGGAAATGATTTGTATGAAGAAGCCATGAAGGATACCGCCCATACAGATACTATAAAATTTAATAAAGCAGAAGTTCTTTATCGTAAGGCTCTGGAAAAACGTCCTGATGATGCGAAATGGAATTTCAATCTTGGTAATGCTTTATATAAACAAAATAACTTTAAAGAATCATCATCAAAGTTTGAAGAACTGGCCAAAAAAAATACTGATAAAATTGATAAATCCCGTTCTTATTACAATATGGGAAATTCACTTATGATGCAAAAAAAACTTGATGAAAGTATAGATGCTTATAAAAATGCACTTCGAAATAACCCCAATGACCTTGAAAGTAAATATAATCTGCTTTATGCCATGAAATTAAAAGATCAGAAACAAAAGCAGAAACAAAACGACAAGAACAAGGATCAGAATAAAAACAATAAAGACAAGAACAAGAACAAAAATAAACAGAATAAAGATCAGAACAAGGATCAGAATAAGAATCAAAACAAGGACCAAAACAAGGATCAGCAGCAAAAACAACAGCAGCAAAAACAACAGCCTAAAATTTCAAAAGAAAATGCTGAACGTATGTTACAGGCTCTGGAAAATAACGAAAAGAAAACTCAGGAAAAATTAAAAAAGGTAAAAGCAGCTAAAACACAACAACAAAAAATAGAAAAAGACTGGTAATTGTCTAAATTATGAATGATACAATTATGAATGATACA
>JAENXA010000279.1 GCA_016649735.1 Prolixibacteraceae bacterium
TTGAGTTAAAAAGTAACAATAGTTTAAGAAAATTATAATATTTTTATGCCGTAGTTTATATTAAAAGGGGGTCAGCATGATCCGGTAGCAGGGGTCAGCATACTCCGGTATACGTAAAAGTAGTGATTTTTAAGTTTACTTTGGGAAAAACATCCATTTTTTTATGATTTTTTCAGCGTTATGAACAATATCCCTCATCTCTTTATTATTGGTCATTATTGCCCGGTAAATAAAATTGTCCAATGAGAAAAAGATACGGATTATGTATTATCAGAATATAAATACATAATCCGTATCTTTTCCTTAGATTGTCTTCAATAACAGCGGATGATTATCTGCAATATTTAAAATTAGTTCTCCGAATAGTGAATTTGCCCATGCAAACCATGGACGTGTATAATTTGAAGGATTATCAACAGAAAAAGATTCGTGCATAAAACCTGTGTTTGATTGTGATTTAATTAACATATCCACACAATTTTTTATTTCCTTTTCGTCAGTAGAAGTTAAAGCTCTCATAATAATACTAATAGGCCAGATCTTTCCTACACCTGTATGGGGACTACCAATCCCTTCAAAAACCCTGCCATTAAAAAACCAAGGGTTATACTCACTGAGAATAAATTTTCTTGTATTAATATATAGTGGATCGTCTTTTTGTATTAAATCCAGATAAGGAAGTGAAAGTAAACTTGGAACATTGGCATCATCCATAAATAATTTATTTCCAAATCCATCAACTTCATAAGCCAAAACTTCTCCAAAATCCGATTTTTCTGCCCGGGCATAATTTCTTAAACCAAGACGAACCGATCCTGCAAACAGACGTGCTTTTCTTGAAAGAGACTGATCATTATAAACATCAGAAGCTATTTCCTGTATTCTCATCAATGTTTCAGCAGCAAAATAATTAGAAGGAATTAAAAATGGCAAAACAGTAGCATCATCCGATGGTCTGAAAGAAGAAACAATAAGACCATTAGGATATACGGGATTTCCATAACCGTTACCACTAAGAGTATCTGTAGCTTTTTCTGTCTTTCTCATAAAGGAGTAATCACCTCTGTCTCTTTTTCGCTGCTGCTTTTTAAAAGTCTCAACTATAATTTTTAATGCTTCATGCCACTCCTCTGTAAAACAATTTTTATTATTTGTCGTTTTCCAATATTGATATAACAAACGAACAGGATAACACAACGAGTCTATTTCCCATTTTCTTTCATGCAGTTCAGGTTTCATATCCGTATTATCAGAAGCCCATTCACTACCAGTTGCTTCCTTATTAAAAGCATTAGCATAAGGATCAATATTTATGCACTTTGCCTGACGGTTTAGTACACCCTGAATTAATAAATCAAGTTTCTTATCTTCATTTACAAATTTAATATAAGGCCACACCTGGGCTGCTGAATCCCTTAACCACATAGCCTTAATATCTCCTGTAATAACAAAAGTATCAGGCTTCCCATCTTTCATTGAAAAGTCTATAGTTGTATCAAGAGTATTCGGGAAACAATTTCCGAACATTTCGGATAATTTAGGATTGGTTATTTTTTTCTGAACCAATTTTATCGTCTTTTCGATAACAGGACTTATAAACCTCCTGTTTGAAACAGAAGGACGATTACTCACAAAACCGGGATCAGAAAAAACAGAGGCACTATTAACATAAGGAGTAAA
>JAENXA010000280.1 GCA_016649735.1 Prolixibacteraceae bacterium
CATTACCCGGTTTTGTTTCTCCCGGAATATTAAAAGTACTGGTTGATAACTTCGGACTTGGTACTATAAGTACTGTTGAGGATGATATAAACAGTATAAAATAATATTTCTTACTATCTGACAATATTTAAAAACGGAATAAAAGTAGTATATTACTACAATTATTCCATCAATAGGCCGCGTTATTAAAAAATTTTATGATGAAAATTATATAGAAATAACAAATCACAAAATCAACATAATAAACCGTGAAAAACTAAAAGAATTATTTTGACATAAAAAATAAACAATCTGACATGACAATAACGCACAACCCCAAAAACTGTATATTCGAAACCACAATAGAGGGTATAACCGCTCACGTTAAATACAGCATATCTGACGGATCTTTAGATATCAGACATACATTTGTCCCAAAACAAATTAGCGGACGTGGTATCGCCTCCGATCTTGTCTCAGCAACATATAAATGGGCCGAAACACAAAATCTTAAACCAAAGGCTACATGTTCGTATGCTTCTGTATGGCTCAAACGTCATGGTTATAATGTTCCCGAAACTCCTGATCATATCAACGGGAACAATTGTGCTATATAAAATTATTATTCCAACGCCACTTTAATCCATATATATCTTTTTGGAATAAAGAGACATCTTCTATTATACAGATATAGGGATTAAAGTTGTGATAGTTATCATAGCGGATTTTAGGCATTACTTTATTTTGAATTTAAAATCATAGTTATGGACATTGCAAAAAGATTTAAAGAAAATCCATTACTTTTTCCTTCGGATATTAAACCCTGTATGACAGGAATGAGAATCACATGTCTGTTAAACCCGGGAGTATTTCGTTATAAAGGGAAAACCTGGTTATTATTAAGGGTCGCAGAGCATCCTGAACAAAAAGAAGATAAAATAAGTTTTCCTTTCTATAATAAAGAAAACAAAATAGAAATTTTAACTTTTGACAAACATGATCCTGCCTTAAATGCATCAGACCCGAGAATTATTATTTATAATGGCAACTCCTATCTAACTACACTTTCTCATTTAAGACTGGTTTGTAGTGATGATGGCATCAACTTTCAAGAACCATCAGGTTACACTCCCATCATGGGAAAAGGTTCACAGGAAACATTTGGAATAGAAGACTGCAGAGTTGCAACAATGGAAGACGGATATCATCTTACATACACCAAAGTATCTTCCGATGCCGTAGGAGTAGGTTATATGCAAACAAACGACTGGAAAACATTCAGACGTAATGGGATGATATTACCCCCGCATAATAAAGACTGTGCTTTCTTTGAAGAAAAAATCGATAATAAATATTACGCCCTTCACCGGCCAAGCAGTCCAGAATTAGGAGGGAACTATATATGGATAGCAGAATCTCCTGACAGAATTCACTGGGGAAATCACCGGTTACTGGCAAAAACAAGAAAAAACATGTGGGACAGTGCTCGTATAGGAGCAGGAGCTTCACCCATAAAAACTGAAAAAGGATGGCTCGAAATATACCACGGAGCAACAGATAAAAATCGTTATTGCCTCGGAGCATTACTTATGGATTTAAAACATCCTGAAAAAGTAATTGCGCGCAGCATAAAACCAATTATGGAACCTACAACCGATTATGAAATAAAAGG
>JAENXA010000240.1 GCA_016649735.1 Prolixibacteraceae bacterium
AATCAAATCTGAAGAACGCCATATCCGAATAGCTTTTGCACTGCGGAAAAAAGAAACACGTTTACCATCGCGAGTTGTATATGATTCATCGCATGATAAACTACCAAGATATTTCAATCCGAAAAGTTCACT
The DNA here is from genome assembly GCA_016649735.1 of Prolixibacteraceae bacterium. Classification (GTDB taxonomy): domain Bacteria; phylum Bacteroidota; class Bacteroidia; order Bacteroidales; family Prolixibacteraceae; genus JAENXA01. The sequence goes on from JAENXA010000240.1 coordinate 133, forward strand.
ATAAAGAGAGATGAAATGATACCTGACATCTTTTTTTGACACAAGATGGGTTCCCAAAGATCTGTTTTGAGCATTATTCCAGTCTGAATAAATTTCACATTCATTCCTTATAAGTGCAAAATTATTCTTCTCAACATACATTTTCCCCTCAAGTTTCTTGACAAAAAAATCACCGCTATGAACCAGATCCGGCTTTAATAACTTATAGGATATAACCCATACATAATCACCATTATATAACATTGTATTATCCAGATGCAAATCAAAATCATCGAGTGTTTTTTCATTAAACACCGAACTGTAAGTTCTTGCCAGATCCATATCCAGCAATCCGTCAAAACCGGTTTGTCCTGAAGGAAAAGAATAAATTTTATAATTCTTTCTCACCTGTTCATAATAATAATTACGATCTTTAAACGCTCCAAGTATCGAAGGTTTACTATAACCTGTTTTATCAGAATATAAAACAACCGCATCAAGTCTGTTTTCTGTGGAATCGATCTTCTCTGATTCCTGATAATACCATTCCATTCTCAGTGGTCCTGAGACAAAATTTTCAGGAATTTTCTCAATCACATTTTTTACTATTCTAAAAAGAACCTTTGATGTAGCAGAAACATCCACAGCTTTAATCTTATATGTCTGCTCTATCAAAGGTATAAGTATATATTTCTTATTTAAAATATCTTTTATTATATATGAGGCATTACCATATCCCACAGCAGAAACAAGTAAGTTTCTTCCTTCATTGCCCTCAGGAATTTTTAATTCAAAAACACCTGTAGAATCACTGGCTGTGCCAAAAAAAGTTCCTTCTATTCCTATATTAGTGTAAGGAATGCCTTTCTGTGTTGCAGAATCTACAATTTTTCCTTTAATAACCGGTTGTTGCGCCCATACAGGCGAAGATATCACAATAAAAAAAAACAAGATAAATCGTTTCATAAATATTAATTAATTACAGATTGCAGAAAACAAATTTAACAAATAAGAAGAGATTAAAAATCAATGACTATACTTTCGACTGTTTAAATTTTTATCGGTATTTTCTTTATTGCATGAAAGTTTTTTTCTACTTTAGTCTTTTTAGAAAGATATTTTTATCTTCTTGATTATTTTCCTTCTTAATAAAATTTTAAGGAACAAATAAAGTACCAACTTAAAAAAAATATTTCAAAAAATGAGAACAAACAAGGTAATATTTATAATAATGATTCTCTTCGTTGGTTTTACGTCCTGCGTATCAAAGAAAAAATTTGTTACAATGGAAAATTTAAAACTATCAGCAGATGAAAATATTCGTCAGCTAACTGATGAAAACAAAGCTAAGGATTCACGTATAAAAGTTATGATTTCCGATTTTGAAAGAATGAAAAATGAATTAATGGAAAGCAATGCTAAAAAAGATCAGATGCTAACTGATCATAGTAACGAAATCAATTTATTAAAATCAAATGTAAAGTCCACAAGCGAAACTATGGACGAAAAATTATATTCATTCAAATTTGAAAAAAGGAGACTTAATGAGGAATTAAAAAACAGTCGCGATTCTGTTTCTCTTTTAAAAATACAAATTCAAAGTCTTTCTACTTCTTTAAATTCTGCAAAATCTGATATGGCCAACATTCAATTTGATTTAGAACGTGAAAAAAATAAATCGTCCCGTGCTGAAGGACAAAATAGTTCAATAAACAAACAATATCAGGAACAATTAAAAATAATTAATTCTCTGAAATCAGAAATCAAAAAGAAAGATGAAAAAATTGAACAGTTACAGAATAATGTAAATCTGTTGAAAAAAAGTCTTTAAAACAATATTTTTTATTACAGAGAATGTCAGATTACGTATAAGTAAAACACGTAATCTGACATTGTTTTTTTTACTTCTTTGCCCGAAATGTTACTTTTGAATTGTTTGAAAAATAAAGACATTCATAACAAAAAATTATAGTAAAATGGACTTACTTAATGTAAAAGTTAACGAATTCATGGCCAAAGTTATAGCCAAGAATCCAGGTGAAACAGAATTTCATCAGGCAGTAAAAGAAGTTACAGAAACCATCATGCCCTTCATTCAGGAACATCCTAAATATCAGCAGGCAAAAGTTCTGGAACGTA